>JBBQNO010000001.1:0-96784 GCA_038330045.1 Actinomycetales bacterium
TCACGTCAGCAGGCACATCCTCCGGCTCGGCCGCAGTGATGCGTCCGCACGTAAAGGTGTCGGCGTTGCGCTGCATGAGGTCGAGCGCCCGCCGATTCACGTCGACGGCATACACAACGGCCTCAGGGGACTGCATTGCCAGTGTCAATGCGAGCGGCCCCCAGCCACAGCCGAGGTCCAAGAAGGTGCCGGTGGGCGGAGGCTCAGGCAGGTGCTTCAGCAGCACCGCGGTGCCCCGGTCGACGTGATCGGGGGAGAAGATGCCCCCGGCGGTCCAGACCGTCACGTCGCGACCGGCCAACGTCACGTCGCGTCGCCGCAGCAGGGATTGCGAGGCGGGCTCGGCCGTGAAGTAGTGGTCGTTGGGCGACTGCTCGCTATGTTCAGATGACATCACCCGCGATCTTATGACGCGGGTCAACCTTGTGGCCTGCCATGCCAACGGGAGGAAATCGGTGGCTTCGCGCGTTGAGGAATGAGACGCTGAGGTCGAACCCAAGGAGACCATGACCGCACATACTGATCCGACTCGCGCAGCATCGCCGCTCGAGGATCGACACGACTCATACGATGGCGAGCAACTCGACCGCGAAGACCGCGCCGCGCTCAAGCGGGTCGCTGGCCTGTCCACTGAGCTGCAGGACGTTACCGAGGTCGAATACCGCCAACTCAGGTTGGAGCGCGTCGTGCTCGCCGGGGTCTGGACCGGAGGCACCGTCCACGATGCAGAAACTTCAATGCGCGAACTGTCTGCGCTCGCCGAGACGGCCGGCTCAACGATTGCCGACGCCGTGATGCAGCGTCGCGCGAAACCCGACCCGGCGACATACCTCGGGTCTGGCAAGGCACGCGAACTTCACGACATCGTCGAAGCCGAAGGTGCTGACACGGTCATCTGCGACGACGAGCTGGCGCCTTCGCAGCGACGTGCCCTGGAAGACGTCGTGGGGGTCAAGGTCATTGACCGCACCGCCTTGATCCTCGACATCTTTGCCCAGCACGCCAAATCGCGTGAGGGTCGAGCTCAGGTCGAGTTGGCTCAGTTGCAGTACTTGCTGCCGAGGCTTCGCGGCTGGGGAGAGTCGATGTCCCGGCAGGCTGGTGGTCGGGTCGCCGGTGGTGAGGGCATTGGCTCGCGCGGCCCGGGTGAGACCAAGATCGAGCTCGACCGGCGACGGATTAGCACGCGCATGTCGAAACTTCGCCGCGACATCGCGCAGATGAAGGTCACGCGCGACACCAAGCGGTCATCGCGCAAGGCCCACCACGTCTCAAGCGTTGCGATCGTGGGCTACACCAATGCTGGCAAGTCCTCATTGCTCAACCGGATGACCGGTGCTGGCGTTCTGGTCCAAGACCAACTGTTTGCGACGTTGGACCCCACGGTTCGGCGCACGCAGGCCGAAGACGGACGGCCCTACACCTTGGTCGACACCGTCGGTTTTGTGCGCGCTCTGCCGCACCAACTCGTCGAAGCGTTCCGGTCCACGTTGGAAGAGGCCGCCGACGCCGATGTGCTGCTGCACGTAGTCGACGGCGCGCACGACGACCCCGACGGGCAGATCCGTGCGGTGCACGAGGTGCTGGCCGACGTGGGTGCCACAGACATTCTTGAGTTGATCGTCTTCAACAAGTCGGATGCTGCCGACCCCGAAGTCATGGCCCGGCTGCTGCGGACCTACGAGGGCTCGATCGCGGTCTCCGCGCGCACTGGCGAGGGTATGCCAGCGGTGATTGCTGCCGTCGAGGTTGCACTGCCTCATCCGGAGATTCTGGTTGACGTGCTGGTGCCCTACGACCGGGGTGACCTGGTCAGCAGGGTTCATGCCGAGGGCGAAGTGCTCAGTGAAGAGCACACCGGCGAAGGCACCCGGATGGAAGCCAAGGTGCTGCCGGACCTGCACGGAGCGTTGGTCGACTTCGCGTCGTGACGGAGCACGGTGGCACCGGCTGTGTCACAGTGAGTGGCGTGAATCCCGAGCGCCAGCGACTGGCTGAATCCGATGACCCGAAGGCCGCCTGGCGACACTGGGGGCCGTACGTGTCCGCGCGCCAGTGGGGCACGGTGCGCGAGGACTACTCCGCCGACGGCGATGCCTGGACGCACTTTCCGTTCGATCAGGCGCACCGTCGGGCCTATCGCTGGGGCGAAGACGGCCTCGCGGGGTTGTGCGACATCGACGGCTTCCTCAATGTGGGCGTCGCCGTCTGGAATGGGCACGACGACCGCATCAAGGAACGCCTCTTTGGCCTGACCAACCCACAGGGCAACCACGGCGAGGACGTCAAAGAGTACTGGTGGGCCATCGACGGGACACCCACCCACAGCTATGCCCACTGGCTCTACCGGTACCCGCACGCGGCCTTTCCGTATGCCGACCTGCTGGCCGTTAATGCCGCACGTGGCCCGCTGGAGCCCGAGTACGAGTTGAGCGACACCGGGGTGTTGGACGGCAACGCGTTCTTTGACGTCGAAGTCGTCCACGCCAAGGCCTCGCCGAGTGACATCTGCATCGAGATCACCGCGACGAACCAGGGGTCAGTCGCCGCGCCGCTGCATCTGATCCCGCAGATCTGGTTCCGCAACACGTGGTCGTGGGGGCTCGATGATCGTCGGCCCCGGCTGTGGGCAGACACCGAGTCCCCAGATAAGTCGAGCGATAAGTATGCCGACGTCCTGGCTCAGCATCACGAGCTCGGTCAGTTGCGACTGCGGGCTGATCGGCACGCCACCGCAGGCTTGCCGCAGATGGTGTTCTGCGACAACGAATCCAACCTGATTGGTCTCTACGGTGACGATGCTGCGGCCGGGCAAGAGACGGCATACCCCAAAGATGTGATCAACCGAGCCGTGCTCAGTGGTGATGCCTCTGTGGGCCACCCTGAAAATGTGGGCACCAAAGCCGGGTTGTGGTGGGCCTTCGACGAGGTCGCGCCGGGGGAGAGCGTGACCGTGCGGCTGCGCCTGAGCGATATGGCCGCCGCCAACCCGACGCCTGGGCAAGGTTATGCCGCCGAGTCGGGGGAAATCGCAGGCCCCGGTGACGCACAACCTTGCCCAGGCGATGAGGAGACCTTTGATCAGGTGCTGAAGGGCAGGCGCGATGAGGCAAACACCTTCTTCGCCTCGATCATCCCCGAGGGGACGAGCGATGAGGACGCGCATATCGCCCGCCGAGCCTTCGCCGGATTGCAGTGGGGCAAACAGCTCTATCTGTATGACGTGCCGCGCTGGCTGGCCGGTGACCCCGGGCAGCCGCCGCCCCCGCCAGAGCGAGCGATCAAGCACCAAGGGCGCAATACGGACTGGCAGCACGTCAACCTGTCCGAGGTCATCTCAATGCCGGACGAGTGGGAGTACCCGTGGTTCGCGACCTGGGATCTGGCCTTCCACTGTGTCGCAATCGCTCACGTCGACCCGGCATTCGCCAAGGAACAGTTGCTGCTGATGTGCCGTGAGTGGTCGATGCACCCCAACGGCCAGCTGCCTGCATACGAGTGGAACTTCTCTGACGTGAACCCGCCCGTCCACCCCTGGGCCGCGTGGCAGGTTTTCTCGATCGACGGCTGCCGGGATCGTGACTTTTTACAGCGACTGGTGCTCAAGATGATGTTGAACTTCCCCTGGTGGGTCAACCGCAAGGACGCCGACGGATCGCACGTCTTTGAGGGCGGATTTCTCGGGATGGACAACGTGGGGCTGTTTGACCGCTCCGAGCCGCTGCCGGACGGGCAACGTTTGGAGCAGGCCGACGCGACGGCGTGGATGGGCATGTTCTGTCTGAAGATGCTGCGGATGAGCACAGAGTTGGCTCGCGAAGACCCCGCTTGGGATGAGGTGGCCACCAAGTTCCTGGTGCACTTCCTGTCGATCTCGGAGGCGATGGAGGATTTCGGGTCCCAACACAGCGCCCTCTGGGACTCCGACGACGAGTTCTTCCACGACGTGATGGTTGACGGGGATGGTCATGCGCATCGGATGCCGGTGCGCTCGATGGTCGGATTGCTGCCGCTGACTGCCGTGTCGTTGGTGCCCAACTGGGTGGCTACTGACCTACCCGACCTGACCGACTTCTTCCAAGGGTGGATTGAGCGCCGGCCCGAGTTGGCTGACTCGTTGTTACACACCAATCACAAGGGTCAGGCGCTGCGGACCTTGTCGATGGTGTCCAAAGAGCAGTGGAGCGCGTTGCTGCGCCCGTTGCTAGACGAGGCCGAGTTCTTGGCTCCGCACGGCATCCGCTCGTTATCGGCCGTGCACCGCGACGGCGTGCGGGCGACGGTCGACGGGATCGACCTGCATCTGTCGTACGTGCCAGGTGAGTCGCAGACCGGGATGTTTGGCGGCAACTCCAACTGGCGCGGCCCGATCTGGATGCCCGTCAACGCGCTGCTCACCGACGCACTGCGGGTGTATGGACGAGGTGCCGGGGCCAGCCAAGAGGTCGAGTTCCCGACGGGGTCGGGCTCGACACTGCCGCTGTCCGATGTCGCCCGAGCCATAGAGGACCGTTTGGTGTCGATGTTCCGCCCTGGCCCCGATGGACGAGCGCCCAGTGCGCCGGTGCATCACCCGAGTGGCCCGCTGTGGGATGTGCACCCGACGTTCAGTGAGTACTTCAACGGCGACAACGGTGAAGGTCTAGGTGCCTCCCACCAGACCGGGTGGACCGCTCTGGTGGCCCACTTCATCTGTGCCCCCGACGGCATCGCCAATCGCTAGATCAGCGGTTAAGTGCGACCGCGGAAGCCGGCGAGCCCAGGTCGGGAACGCACCTCGGCCACGCATCCACAGGGAGGATTGCGCGACGCGTCCTACGGCATACCCTGGTGGGCATGCCTGCAGACCTTGACGCCCTCTTGGAGGCAGCCGTCGCCTCGGTCGGCGGCACGACCAGACCTGGGCAAGTGCAGATGGCCAAGGCCGTGCGCGACGCCGTCGAGGACGAGAAGCACCTGTTGGTTCAGGCGGGGACGGGCACGGGCAAGTCGTTGGCCTACCTGGTGCCTGCCATCGCCCACGCCATGGCCACCGGCAAACCCGTGGTCGTCGCCACCGCCACCTTGGCGCTGCAGGCCCAGATCATCGACCGCGACCTGCCGCGCATCTCCGCAGCGCTGTGCCCTTTGGTAGGACGCGAGCCGACGTTCGCGCTGGTAAAGGGCCGATCCAACTACCTGTGCAAGCACAAATTAGTCGGTGGGTTTCCTGACGAAGACGCCGATTCGTTGATGTCCGTCGGGGCGGTGGATGAGCAGCGGTCCAAGATGGGCGCCGAAATCACCAGGCTGCGCGATTGGTCTGAGGTCACCGAGTCCGGTGACCGGGACGAACTGGTCCCGGGAGTCAGCAACCGGGCGTGGCGGCACGTCTCGGTCAGCGCGAAAGAGTGCCTGGGGTCCAAATGCCCGCTGGCCGCCGAGTGTTATGTCGAGGTGACGCGCACCGCCGCTCACGACGTGGACGTCATCGTCACCAACCACGCTTTTATGGCGATCGACGCCTTCGAGGGTCGGCACATGCTGCCCGAGCACGACCTGCTGATCATCGACGAGGCGCACGAGCTCACCGATCGCGTGACCTCGACGATCACCGACGAAATGACCGCCGGCACCGTGGGTGCTTCCGCCCGCCGGGCTTCCAAATACGGATCGGTCGACTCGCTGACGGACGCGGCAGAAGACTTCCAGGTCGTGATGGACACCCTGCCTGAAGGGCGCCTCGCGGCAGGTATGCCGGAGGCCATGACGCGCGCGCTGGCGGCGGTTCGGGATGCCTCGCGAGGGTTGCAATCCGAGTTGAAGGGCGACTCATCGACTGCCGCCGACGGTGCCCGTCAGGTCGCCAGATCCGGTATTGATGAGGTCTTTGACGCTGCCGAGCGACTGCTTGAAGAGCGTGAACTCGATGTCGCGTGGATTGCCAAAGATCAGCGCGGAAACACCACGCTGAAGGTGGCGCCGATGAGTGTGGCGATGATGATCCGTGACAAGGTCTTCGGCGAGCGCACCGTGGTGATGACCTCGGCGACCCTGGAGCTAGGCGGATCGTTCGACGCCGTCGCAGGGACCCTCGGTTTGCGCGGGGCTGGTGCCCCGGCATACACCGGGCTTGATGTGGGCAGTCCGTTCGACTATCCCCAGCAGGCCATCGCGTACGTCGCGTCGCACTTGCCGACACTCGGCCGAGAGGGGGCCGGGCCCAAGGTGTTCGACGAGATCGAAGCCTTGGTGCGGGCCGCCGGGGGGCGGACGCTGGGCTTGTTCAGCTCGCGCCGGGCCGCTGAGGCCGCCACCGAGGAGATGCGCAAGCGACTCAAAGGCGCAGACATCGAAGTGCTGTGTCAGGGCGACGACCAAACGCCCACCTTGGTGCGGCAATTCGCATCGAAGGCGTCCACCTGTCTGTTCGGCACGATGTCGTTGTGGCAAGGGGTAGACGTCCCAGGATCTGCGTGCCAGTTGGTCATCATCGACCGCATCCCGTTCCCACGCCCGGACGATCCGTTGTCCGCGGCGCGCACCGAGGCCATTTCGCGGATGGGCGGCAACGGGTTCATGGCCGTCTCCGGCACCCACGCCGCGTTGCGACTAGCCCAAGGCTCGGGACGGTTGATCCGCCGAAGCACCGACCGGGGAGTCGTCGCGCTGTTGGACTCTCGAATGATGACCAAGAGTTACGCGGGGTTTTTGCAACGTTCACTGCCGCCGTTTTGGCCGACCACCGACACGACGTTGGTCTTGGGCGCCTTGGCGCGACTGGATGCCGAGGCTCCGGCCATCGAGCCGGTGCAGGCACGCCCAGAGCCGTCGGGATCAAAGCAGGCAAAACCGGTGGCCGTTGACCCGCCGGTCGCTCGATCACCGCGCACCGCAGTCACCGGTGGGTACGCCTGGACCAAGGAGCAAGACGAAGAACTCCGCGAAGGCGTCGAGGCCGATGTGCCGATTGAGGACCTTGCCGAACATCTCGAGTTGGCGCCCGACCTGATCACGTCGCGGATGAACCAACTCGGCTTGGTCGTGGCCGCCACATGAGTGGCCGCACATGAGCCCTACCGGCCCCCCGGCATACGCCCTGGTCAGCGGCCCGGAAGAGATTCTGGCCGAACGCGCCATTAAAAGCGTCATCGCGCTCGCCCGCGAGGACGACCCCGACGTGGAGGTCATAGCGCTGCGTGCTGAAACTTATATGGCCGGTGATCTGCAGATGCACGCCAGCCCGTCGCTGTTTGGCGGGCGCAAAGTGCTCGTCGTTAACGATATGGACGAAGCTGACGACACCTTGATCGACGATGTCGTCAACTTGCTGGGCGCCCCCAGTGACGAGGCCACCTTGGTGGTGTGTCACAAGACCGGCAACCGCGGCAAGCGAGCACTCGACGCGCTGAAGAAGAGCGGCGCTCGGCTCTTTGAAGCCAAAGCGCTGAAATCCGAGGGGGACAAGCACGCCTTTGTGATGGGGGAGTTCCAGGACAACCACCGGCGCATCGACAAGCAGGCGGCGACGTCACTGGTCAACGCGGTGGGCAAAGATGTCCGTGAGTTGGCCGGGGCCTGCGCCCAGTTGATGCGAGATCGCACTGGCTTGATCGGGGTTGAAGAGGTCGAGACGTACTACGGCGAGAAAATCGAGACCACGGGCTTCAAGGTCGCCGCAGCCGCGCTAGCTGGTGATGAAGGCGAAGCGCTGCGGTTGCTGCGGCACGTGATGACCGGAGGGCTGGACCCGGTGCCGATTATTGCGGTGTTGGCTATGCAGTTGCGTCAGGTCGGGAGAGTCGGGGCAGCGGGTCGGGCGAGTGCCGCCTCGGTCGCCAAAGACCTTGGTATGGCCCCCTGGCAAGTTGATCAGGCACGTCGGGTGGCCCAAGGCTGGGACGGGCCACGTCTAGGTCGAGCGATCGAAGCCGCGGCGGCCGCAGACGTCGAGGTCAAAGGCGGTTTGCGGACGGGCAACACCGTCTCGCGAGCACCTGAGTATGCGGTCGAGAAGGTAGTGCGGACCATCTGCGCCGAACGCGGAGATAGATAGCGACGGCAGGTGCATACTGACGAACGACGGCATGGTGTCGTCCGGGAGAGGCAGTCATGGCAAAGATGTATGACTCAGGACAGGAAGAATCTTCACATCGTGGAAACGATCATCCTGGACTCAAGAAGTCTTACCACATGGAGCTCGCCGATCAGATGGACGCTCAGGCGGGCGGTTTTGCATGGCCGCGGTTCATGCGGACGGCCAAAGGTGCGGTCATCACCGTCGTCGTGGTGCTGATCTTGATGACCCTCATGGTGATGTTCAACGCGACCTTCCGCTAGTCAGCCGCGAGTGTTAGCCCTGCACTGGCAGCACGTAGAAGTAGATCATCAGGTAGTGCAGGGCAGCCGCGACGAGGACGAGGAAGTGCCACAGTTCGTGGAAGCCAAAGATGCCTGGCCTTAGATTAGGCCGCTCGATGACGAAGATGACGAAGCCTGCGCTGTAGACGAGGCCGCCCGCTGCCATCAGGGCCAATGCGCCAATAGGTAGCGAGATGCCAGCGCCGGTCAACGCGACGGTCAGCCAGCCCAGCGATATGTAGAGCGTGTTGGTGATGTATTTCGGAACCCGGCGCCATACCGAGCGAAGCACGATGCCGATGATCGCGATGGCCCACACCGCGCCGAGGACCGTCCAGCCGAAGGTGTTGCGCACGAGCACCAGCGTCAATGGGGTGACGGTGCCTGCGATCAACAGGAAGACGGAGACGTAATCGAGGGTGCGCAGCGCCTCATTAACTCGCGGGGTGCTGTCGAGCCCGTGATGCAGCGAACTCGTCGTGAACAGCATGACCAGCGACGCGCCGTACACGCTCATCCCGACGATCTTCCACGGGTCGCCCTGCACCGCCGCTTGGGAGATCAGCAGGCCGGCGCCAAGCAGCGCAAAGCACGCGCCAAAGAGGTGAGAGATCGTGTTGAACCGCTCATTGGTGACATGAACGCTGCCATCCTTGCTCAACTGAATGGCGCGTGGCGCGCTGAGGTCCGGTGCGATGTCACGTCCTAGTCAGTCAGGAGGGAAGGGGGGTAGTCGAACTGTCGGGTGCCCGCAGCCTACCGACGGTGACCGACTGAAACCTGAGTGGCTTCAAGGGGGCTAGCGAGCAGATCCGCCTTCGACGGGAGCCAGAGCCGCATGGACTTCACTCAGATCGACTGGCGGCGAGCAACCCCAGCACAATGAGGGCAACATGGGTGAGCGTCATAAGGTGAGCCTAGCGAGCGAGCTGGCCGGATTCATCCAGTTGAATGCGGATGCTGTGGACCTATTTCTCGCCTGGATAGTCGGCATACCCCTCGCGGAAGGTGGGGTAGGTGGGGGTCCAGCCAGTGTCGCGCAACAGCGCATTGCCCAGTCTTTTCCCGTGGGCCTGCGATGGATCCGCTGCTGGGGGAGTCGGAAGGTTCAGACGCTGCGCAAGGTATGCCGCCACGTCACCGAGGAGGGAGGGCTCGTCGTCCGTGCCGAGGTAGAGAGATGCTGGAGCCTCGGCCTGAGTGAGGAGGTGCACGGTGGCCCCGGCGGCGTCGTCGCGGTGAATCCGGTTGGTCCAGCGGTTGGGGTCAGTGACTTCGCCGCGCCTGACCTGATCGACCAAGCGGGCTGGGCCGCGACCGTAGAGGCCGGACAGTCGCAGAATCGTGCCGTGCTGGACGCGATCGGCGAAGAGATGCTCGGCTTCGAGCAGCATCCGGGCTGGCCCGTCGCTCGGCTCGGCGGGGGTGTCCTCGGTGAATAGGCTGCTCGGGTCCTCGGCGCCGAAGACGCCAGTCGACGAGATGAGCACGGACCGCGTTGGTTGCTGCCCAAGCTGATCGAGGGCGTCGAGCGCTCGACTGAGCCCGTCGACATACGTCGATCGGTACGCCTCTTCGGTCCGGGGGTGCGCTGAGAGCGCGATGACGAGGTAGCGAAGGTCGAGTTCGGGAAGTCTGGGGGACGCGCGCGTGAGATCTGCGGATATGGCGACGAGCGGTGGCGGCACAAGATCCGCTCGCCGCCGGATCGCGGCCACATGGTGTCCGCGCGCTGATAAGCGGAGTCCGATATCCGCGCCCAGGTCGCCGCAACCGACAAGGAGAACGTCTGGCTTCACCCCAACAGCCTACGGCGGCGCGGGCGCCTACAGACGGTCGAGGGCCCTCAGGTAGCGCATCGTCATACCCAGTTGCAGGCCGCGGCCTATGGGGCCGGCAAGCCTGGCCGCGCGGGACGCGGGTAAAGACAGTGTCGTGATCGTGAACCTGATGCGGCCATCGACGAGGTGTTCTAGGAAGAAGCGCTCCTCGCCGACCTCTGGATGCCCGGGCAGAGTCCCATAGTTAAAACCGCGGCGGCTCGGTTCGTCGATGACCTCGACGACGCGGCAGGGGATACCTATCGACGCTGGCCCCACGCCTAAACGCCTGCTCACGACCGAGTTCAACGTCAGAGGTATGGCGGAGGCCGCGACCCGAAGACTGGCGCGCCCGTGGACGCGCCAAGACAAGAGGTCGGTTGCGGTCGCGTCGAAGTCGGTCCGGTTCAGGATGCGTGAGTGACAGTGGTTGCGCGCGCAAGGCGTCGGCCTCGCTTTGTGGCGTGCGGCTGACCCTCATGGGGTCAGTATTCTCTGCCTCAGCATCGGGGGCAGGATACTCACCGGGAGAAAACCTCCTGCAGGCCCCGAGCCGCCGCCATGGCGAGCCATGCCTTAGCTGGCCAGATCGCCGCGCGCTCCGCAAAGCCACCCCAGTGCTCGCTGTTCAGTAAGAGCCCAAACGAGATCGCGCCGACGATCGACATGGCACCGAGCGCCATACCCACCGTCCGCACCTTTGAAGGTGGCAACAACCGAGCATGCAGGACGATCGCGAGCGGCTGGGCGACGAACACAGGCAAGGCGACCAGAGTGTGGACGACCGGGTGAGCGTCGACCGGGAAGAAACCGACCAGGATCGAGAACGACCCGGCAATGGCCCACAGTCCGCCGACCACTTGGTGTTGGTGACTCAGGCGGTCGCGCAGCAAAGACCAGGCGCCGACGGCCTGCAGCGCCCCAAAACCAATGAAGGCGACGTTCATGGCCCACGGCGCCGAGGAAAAGCCCTCAAGTTCGACTCCGGGGTAGCTCGTGCCGAGTGCGCTGATGGTGTCGTTGCGGAACGAATAGGCCACCCCCAGGCCGACGCCGATCAGCACTTCAGCCGCGACGTAGCCTGGCTGTATGAGCCACGCGAGCCGCTCAAAGGATGAACCGATGCGCATCTGCGGAGGATACGGGGTCGCAGGTTGGTGATGCGTTGCCGAGGCGGTATCGTAGGCGGTCGCGTCCGTAGCCGTCAGTGGCAACCCGCAGTCGGCATATGTTGACGAACGACCTTCAGCAGCATCGCAAGCACACACGTCAGTCCAAACAAGCAGGAAGATACTTCGTGGCAAACATTAAGCAGCAGATCAAGCGCGTCAAGACGAACGCGATCCGCACTGAGCGCAACCGTGCGCACAAGTCGGAACTGCGTACCTGGATCCGCAAGTTCAACGAGGCCCACACCAGCGGTGACGTTGACGCTACGCAGCAGGCGCTGCGCGATGCCTCGCGCAAGTTGGACAAGGCCGTGACCAAGGGTGTCCTACACGCCAACAAGGCTGCCAACAAGAAGTCGGCGATGGCGAAGCAGGCTGCCAAGCTCGGCTGATTTTCCCGCGGTCTTTGGCCGCTGATGGTGACAGGGCGTTATCCCAGGGCGGGGTAACGCCCTGACACGTTTATCCACGACGTTCGAGGGCAAGGACACCGCAACACATGAGCGAGGACACCCCACCGCACCGGTATACCGCGGCGCTAGCCGGGAAGATAGAGGCCACCTGGCAGGACAACTGGGAAAGCCGGGGCACTTTCAGTTCGGCCAACCCGTCGGGCCCGTGGGCGCAGCCTGACGACCCTCGCTTAGGTGTTGATCGAGGCCGCCTCATGGTCATGGATATGTTTCCCTACCCCTCGGGCACCGGCATGCACGTCGGCCACCCGTTAGGTTTTGTCTCTACTGACGTCTATTGCCGCTACCAGCGCACCATCGGCAAGAACGTGCTGTACACGATGGGCTTCGACGCGTTTGGGCTCCCCGCGGAGCAGTTCGCCGTGCAGACCGGTCAGCACCCCCGCTCGACGACCGAAGCCAATATGGTGACCTATATCAAGCAGTGGCGTCAGTTGGGCCTGGGCCACGAGTCACGTCGCCGGTTCGCCACCATCGACCCCGACTACTACCGCTGGACCCAGTGGATCTTCACCCAGATCTATAACAGTTGGTATGACGATGAGGCACCTCGTCCTGACGGTGGCACTGGTCGTGCGCGACCGCTTGCCGATCTCATCGAGCAGTTCGAAAGTGGGGAACGCAGTACCTGCACCGAGCACCAGTGGTCCAAGCTCAGCGCCCGAGAGCGCGCTGACGTCTTGGACGAACACCGGTTGGCCTACGTCTCATCGGCCCCCGTCAACTGGGCCCCCGGCTTGGGCACGGTCGTGTCCAACGAAGAGGTCACCAACGACGGCCTGACCGAGCGCGGCGACTTCCCGGTCTTCCGGCGCAACCTAAGCCAGTGGAAGATGCGCATCACCGCCTACGCCGACCGCTTGGTCGACGACCTGGACCGACTCGACTGGCCCGAGCGGGTCAAAGCGATGCAGCGCAACTGGATTGGCCGCTCGACCGGGGCCACGGTGACGTTTGCCACGCCTCGAAGCTCGCCGAACGATGACGGCGATTGGCCCCTGCAGGTGTTCACGACCCGGCCCGACACCCTGTTTGGTGCGACCTTCGCGGTCGTGGCCCCCGAATACCCCGGTCTGGCCGAAATCGTCCCGGCGGACGGCTGGCCCGAAGGCACAGACCCGGCCTGGACAGGCGGTGCAGCCGACCCAACAACGGCCGTGGCGGCATACCAGCGCGCGGCGTCAAAGAAGAGCGATCTGGAACGTCAGACCGACACCAAAACCAAGTCCGGTGTCTTCACCGGAGCGTTCGCCACGAATCCGGTCAATGGGCAACAGATCCCGGTGTTCGCGGCCGACTATGTGCTGATGGGCTACGGTACGGGCGCGATCATGGCCGTGCCCGGTCAGGACCAGCGCGACTGGGACTTCGCGACCGCATACAACCTGCCGATCGTTCGGACCGTGCAGCCGAGCGACGATCACCCCGACGACTCGGCGTACGTCGGCGAGGGGGTGGCGATCAACTCGGCCAACGACGAGATCGACCTCAACGGACTGGGTATCGCCGAGGCCAAAGAACGCATCATCGCATGGCTGGTCGAGCGTAGGAGCGGCAAAGCGACCGTGACCTACCGCCTGCGCGACTGGCTGTTTAGTCGCCAGCGCTATTGGGGCGAGCCGTTCCCGATTGTCTGGGACGCCGACGGCGTGGCGCACGCGGTGCCGGACTCCATGCTGCCCATCGAGCTGCCCGAAGTGCCCGACTACAGCCCGCGCACCTTTGACCCCCAGGACGCCGATTCGATGCCCGAAGCGCCGCTGGCCCGGGCCCAAGAGTGGGTTGAGGTCGAGCTGAATCTGGGCCAAGGCGCGGGGCTGCAAAGGTACCGCCGCGACACCAACACCATGCCCAACTGGGCCGGGTCCTGCTGGTATCACCTGCGTTATCTCGACCCCGCGAACGCCGAGCTGCCGGTGGACCCCGAGGTCGAGAAGTACTGGATCGGTCCGCGAGATCAGCCGGTTGCGGGGGCCCCGGAGGGCTCGACCGACCCAGGTGGCGTGGACCTCTACATCGGGGGCGTCGAGCATGCGGTGTTGCACCTGCTGTATGCGCGATTTTGGCACAAAGTGCTGCACGACCTCGGGTACGTCAGCAGCGAAGAGCCGTTCCGCCGGTTGATCAACCAGGGCATGATCGAAGCCTACGTCTATCGCGACTCACGTGGTCAGCCAGTCCCGGCCGACGAGGTTGTCGAGCACCCTGACCACGCGGGCGGCCCCTCGGCCTACACCTGGAACGACCAGCCAGTGACCCAAGAGCACGGCAAGATGGGCAAATCGCTCAAGAACGTAGTGACCCCCGACGCGATCTGCGAGCAGTACGGCGCGGACACGTTCCGGGTCTACGAAATGTCGATGGGGCCGTTGGAGCAGTACCGCCCCTGGGAGACCCGTGCGGTCGTGGGATCGCAGCGTTTCCTGCAACGACTCTGGCGCAACGTCATTGACGAGACGACCGGCGAGGTGTCGGTCGCCGACGATATACTCAAAGATGAGCTCGCGCGCTCGTTGCACCGCACCATCGATGCGGTGCGCACGGACTACGAGGGCATCCGCTTCAACACGGCCATCGCCAAGATGATCGAGTTCAACAACGTGCTGACCAAACTCACCTCGGTGCCCCGGGCAGCGGTGGAACCGTTAGTGCAGATGGTGGCGCCGGTTGCCCCACACATCGCCGAGGAGTTGTGGGCCCGACTGGGTCACGACGACTCGCTCGCCTTTGCGCCGTTCCCCGTGGCCGACCCCGCGATGCTGGTCGACGACACCGTGACCTGCATCGTGCAGATCAAGGGCAAAGTCCGTGATCGCCTCGAGGTGCCAGTCGATATCGACGAGGCGGCGCTGCGTGAACTGGCAGTGGGCAGTGAACGCATCCGCGAGATCATCGGTGAGGCCGAGCCGCGCATGGTGATTGTGCGCGCTCCCAAACTCGTCAACATCGTCCCGGCCTAATCGTGACGAGGCTTGCGGATGCGAGCGTGGCGGTCGTCACCGACTCGACCGCGAGCCTGCCCCACGCATGGGTTGTTGCGGCGGGCGTTGATGTGCTCCCGCTGCATGTCCTGGTGGGTCGCGACTCGCTGGCTGAAGGCGTCGATATCACCGGTGCCCAGGTTGCTGAGCTGTTGCGTGAGGGCACACAGAGCGTGACGACGTCGGGGCCGTCTCCGGGCGAGTTCGTTGAGTTCTACCGGGACGTGGCTAAGCGCCGGAGTGTCGATCACATCGTGTCGGTGCACTTGTCCGGGCGCATCAGTCGCACGATCGAGTCAGCCCACCTGGCGGCGGCCGCCGTGCGGGCTGACGTGGAGGTCACGGTCATTGACTCGCGGACGCTCGGCCTAGCGATGGGGTATGCCGTCTGCTCGGGTGCCGCGCTTGCTGCCGGTGGGGCCACTGCCCCGGGTGTTGCGACACATATTCGTGACGGTGCTGCCGAGTGCTCCGCATACTTCTATGTCGACACATTGGAGTTCCTGCGTCGCGGTGGGCGCATTGGTGCGGCCTCGGCGCTGCTCGGTGGGGCGCTCGCGATCAAGCCGCTGCTGACCGTTGCCGATGGTGAAGTGAAGCCCTGGGAGCGCGTGCGCACCCGAGCGAAGGCGATGGCGCGGCTGCAGGCCCAAACGGTGGCCGATGTCGAGGCTCATTGTCGTGCCGGCCGCGCCGTCAGAGTCGGCATTCACCACTGCGACTCCGCCGAGCGGGCTGAGGCCTTTGCTGCCCAAATCAGGACGGCGACTCAAGCCGCTATCACCAGTCCTGATCAGGGATCGGCGGCCCAGGCGGACTCAACTGGGGCTGGGATCGGTATTGATGTTGATGTTGATGTTGATGTCGTTGAGTTGGGGGCGGTCACGGCGGTGCACACCGGGCCCGGAACGTTGGCCGTGGTGGTTGCTCCCGGCGTCCCAGCGACTCCTGGTGCGTTATCCACACCCGACGCGGGGCCCCCTGCGTAGTCCACAGGTACCTCGACGCTTACCCCGGCGAGCGTGGTGATTTTCTAGCCTGGCCGGATGCCAGAGCCAACCGACAGACTCACCAGATTGAGAGAGGACCTCGAGGCGGCTGGCGCTCGCGGACATGGGTTGCATGCGGCCGGGCCTCGGCTGTTTACCCTGCCTGAGTCCTTGCGCTCAGCGCTGGTGCGGGTCAAGCCGTCGGCCCTGATCGGTGCAGCAGCCCTTTTGGTGGTGGTGCTGGCCATCATGGGCGTCCGGACAGCGTGGGCGCAACGAGGGGCTGAACCCGTGCCCGTGGCGGCCACTCATCGCGAACGGTCTGACGCCGGTCAGCCGACCGGGAGACCCGAAAGGCCGGTCACCGAGCCTGAACCCACTGGAGCGGGGTCGAACGAGTCGGCAGGCGACGCTGCGGCGTCGGCATACGTGCACGTCATTGGGGCCGTCGTCGAGCCTGGCGTCGTGGAGGTGTCGGCGGGCTCTCGAGTTGCCGATGTGGTCGAAGCGGCCGGAGGCCTCTCGGGGGACGCTGACCTGAGCCGGATCAATTTGGCCCGTGTGGTGGTCGACGCTGAGCGCATCTGGGTTCCCGTTGAGGGCGAGGATCTGCCGCCCGACGTCGTTGACTCCGCCCCCAGCGTCGCCTCGGCACCTGGTCCCCCTGAAGCAGCAGCCACCGCCGGTGAAACAACCACGAGTGATGCGACAACAGCGCAGATCGATCTCAACACCGCTGACTCAGCCACCCTGCAAACGCTGCCCGGCGTCGGTCCTGTGACTGCTGAATCGATCCTCACCTGGCGCACAGAACATGGCCGATTCAACACCATCGACGAACTCTTGGAGGTCAGCGGCATCGGCCCGCGCACGCTGGACAAACTCCGACCACAGGTCAGCGTCGGGACGTCGTGAGCGCGACTCAGGGCGGAGACGTTGATCGCGTCGCGGTGACGCACACGACGCCGGCTGCCCTTGATCTACGGCTGATGCTACCTGCGCTGATTGCCTGGGCCGTTGTCGCCTGGCTTTCGGGTGGCCCGAGCAGGCACGTGGTGCTCGCCATGGCCATAGGCACCGCCTTCGTGAGCTGGGGAAGTTTTAGGTGCCTTCGGCGATCCCGACGTGCCCACAACTCCTACCAATTCGCGGGCACGGTGGCCCTCACGGGGCTGGCGTTGTTGGCCGTGTGCGGTAGCGCCCTGGGGCAGCGAGCCATCGATCGTGCCGGACCCATAGAAGACTTGGCCGCCGACCGTGCGGTCGTCACCCTGACGGGCACGGTGATGACCCAGCCTCGACTCCTAGCGGCCATGAGGCGCGGTGATCAGTCTCAGGTGGTGTTCACGATGCGCGTGGACGACCTCGAAGCGCGCGGCCAGGTCAGTGGGCCCAGCGCGCCGGTCTTAGTCTTTGCCAGCACGGTATGGGCCGAGGTGCCCTGGCGCTCACAGATCAGTGCGTCCGGGAGGTTGGCCCAGCCGAAAGACGCGCAGGGAGACGTAGAACTTTACGGCGACGTGGTGGCGGTCTTCTCTCCGAACAGTTCGCCCGTTCTGGAGCGCGCGCCACCGGCCCTGCTGCGCAGCACCGACGTCGTCCGCGAACGACTCCGGTCGGCCGTCGAGCCGCTGCCCGCCGACGCTCGTGGTCTCATCCCCGGGCTAGTGATCGGCGACACCTCGTTGACACCACCCGATCTCACCGAAGCCATGCTGAACACTGGGATGAGTCACCTATCGGCCGTGAGCGGCAGCAACGTGGCGATCGTGCTCGGAGCCGTTGTGGTCATCTGCAGGCTGCTCGGCATACCGCGGCGGTGGCGGGCACCCTTGGCGGTGATAGCCCTGTGCGGCTTTGTGCTGTTGTGCAGGCCGGAGCCCAGTGTGCTGCGCGCCAGCGTGATGGGCCTCATCGACCTGGCCGGGCTCAGCGCGTCGCGCCGGCCTTCCACCGTTCCCGCGCTCGCGGGCGCGGTGCTGCTGTTGCTGTGCATCGACCCGGGTTTAGCCCGCTCCTACGGCTTCGCCCTATCGACATTGGCGACCTTGGGGTTGGTGGTCTTCGCTCGCCCCTGGGGCGACGCGATCGCACGTCGCCTGCCCCGACGCGCTGCGCTGGTGGGTGACGCCATCGCCATCCCGCTCGCCGCCCAAGTGGTCTGTGCGCCGGTGATCGTGCTTCTGCAGGGCAACATCACGACTATCGCCGTCGTGGCCAACCTGCTGGCAGCGCCGATGGTGGCAGTCACCACGATTTCCGGCATCGCGGCGGCTCTTGGAGCCGCGGTGTGGGTGCCGTTTGGGACGGCCCTCAGTTGGGTTGGGGCGCTACCAGCGCTCTGGATCGCTGGTGTGGCGCGGGCCTGCGACAGGGTGTCGTGGGGCCAACTGGAGTGGGTTGACGGCGCTATCGGAGCGTGGCTGCTTACCCTCGTGACGGTTCTGTGTATTGCGACAGGGCCGTGGCTGCGCGACTGGGCGGCTCGAAAACCCCGGACCAGTGTGAGCGTCTTTGCGCTGGGGGCTTCGGTGCTCCTCCCGTTGCCCCCCGACGCCTCGTGGCCACCGCCCGACGACTGGATTGTGCTCATGTGCGACGTCGGACAAGGCGACGGTGTGCTCGTGCGCACCGGGACCCAGTCGGCGATCGTGATCGACGTGGGCGCGGAGCCCCAACTGATCGCAGCGTGCCTCAACGACGTCGGTATCACCGATGTCGACGCCGTCATTTTGAGTCACTTTCATCGCGATCACACTGGAGGAATCGCGGGAGTGCTCGACAACGCCTCGGTTTCAGCGGCGTACGTCAGCCCCGTGCGTGAACCGGCTGGGGAGGCTGACCGCACTCTGGCGTTGCTCGCGCAGGCTGGGGTCACGGCACACCCTCTGGTTGCCGGGGACCATCTCGTGTGGACTGGTGTGAAGGCGAGCGTGCTGTGGCCGCAAGCTGACCGGCCGGTCTACGGGGGATCGGTGCCCAACAACGCGAGCGTGGTGCTGGACATTGAGGCTGGCGGCACCCGCATTCTCGCGACGGGAGACATCGAGGCGGAGTCCACTTCGCGGCTTCGCGGACTGTTGCAGGGGCAGCAGTTCGACATCTTGAAGGTGGCGCACCACGGCTCGGCCGATCAAGACGCCGAGCTGGTCGCGGGACTGAACGTCTCGCTGGCCTTGATCAGTGTGGGAGCCGACAACACCTTCGGGCACCCCACGCCCAGCGCGCTAGCCATGCTGCGTCAAGCCGGGATGGTCGTGCGCAGGACGGACCTCGACGGTGGCATTGCCGTGCTGGATCGAGACGGGGAGCTCTCGGTGGTCACCCAAAGGTGAGCCGGTTCGTCGAGCGTTACTGGACCTGCCCCTGGTATGCCGACTGGCTGAGCCCACGTGCGCTGTGCCGCAAAGCCTCGATGGTCGCCTTAACGGCTGGCACGCGCCGAAGATCAGGCGTGGTCACCACGTGGACCGAGCGCCGCGACGCCGGATTGATGGCCCTGGTCACCACGTCGTCGTGAGAGACCGAATGCAAAATCAGCGCAGGCACCAACGCCACGCCCAGCCCGGCGGCCACCAGACCGAGCACCGCGACGTAGTCCTCGGTTTCAAAGGCGACATCCGGGTCGAATCCCGCCTGCCCGGCTAGGGCGAGCAGGTGCCCGCGACATCGAGGGCACCCCGCGATCCATGGCTCGTCGGCGAGGTCGTGCAGGGACACCACGTCGGTCCCGGCCAAACGGTGCCCGGCCGGTAGCGCCACTAAGACCGGGTCGGTCAACATCTCGATGACGTCGAGGCCCTGCAACGTGTCCACGCCGCGGCCCACGTCGGTGCCCTCGTACGCGAACGCGACAGCCAGGTCGCACCGTCCTTCCCGCACGGCTGCCAGCGATGCTTCAGGCTCGCCCTCAGAGAACTGAATAGACACGCCGGGATGCTCGCGTCGCACCTGGGCCAGCGCCCTCGGAACCAACGTTGCCGACGACGACGGGAAGGCCATCAAGCGCACCCGGCCGGCCTGCATACCGGCGATGGCGGCCACCTCTGCCTCCGCATTATCCAAGGCAGCCAAGACATGCACCGCGTGCCGCGCCAGCACTTCGCCCGCCTGGGTCAGACGCACGTGCCGACCCATCCGCTCGACCAGCACCGTGCCCGTTCGCTGCTCTAAACGGCGCACCATCTGCGATATCGCCGGCTGGGTGTAGCCGAGCGACACAGCAGCCGCGGTGTAACTACCGTGATCGGCGATGGCCCGCATGACCCGCATACCCGCTGCATCAAACATGGTGCTGAGGGTAACGCGGTCTAATGTTTGCGGGATGTCGCACCGGCCGCGGCGGTGCTACATCCGTGGGGGCGGAGGAGGAGGGCCGCTCATCCCTGGTGCAGGTGGTGGCTCGGACGACATCGTCAGCGAACCCAGCTGACCTTGGGCCTTGAGCGCATCAAGTGCCGCTAGCGCACGGGTGCGGGCTTCGCCGTCGACCGGCTGCCCACTGTGCTCGGCGTACGTCGCGACGCCAAGATCGCGCAGCCACCGTGTGGTGTCGGCCGAACCGGTTCCCTGGGTTGCCCCGGTAATTGCCGAATCTGCTTTGGCGGCAAGATCGTTGGCTGCTGCCTTGGCCTTATCGAGGAAGCCCATGGTGCTCCTTGTGGTGTTGCGTCGTGGTGGTGTGTCGCAATTTCAGCCTGTTGTGGCCGCCGTTCAAAGAGGATAGTGATTTCCACACCAACACGAAAGGGGCACCACCGATATGACTATTCACGGTTCGCTGTTCAAGGACTTCCAGGAAAATCCGTCCACGGACCCGTTCGTTCTTCAAAACAAGAAGCTCCTAAAGATCTCGATGAACTACGGCCCGGTCAACGCCAGGAGCGGTTCGATGGTGGCCTATCAGGGGGACGTTAAATTCGCCAACAAGGGCTCGGGCGGTCTGAACAAGTTGATCAAGTCGAAGATGACCGGCGAGGGCGTGTCGATGATGACCTGCACCGGCTCAGGGGAGTTGTTCGTTGCCGACGATGCCTCCGAGATTCAAGTCATGTACTTAGAGAACGACGAGATCTCGGTGAACGGCAACAGCATCTTGGCGTTCTCCTCCTCCATCGACTGGGACATCAAACGCATCCAGGCCCGGGGTGGGATGATGACCGGCGGGATGTACAACGTGAGTTTGCGCGGCACCGGCTACGTCGCGATCACCACCAAGGGCGACCCCGTTGCCTTCGACGTGGCCTTATCGCCGACGTTCGGCGACGCTCAGGCGGTCGTGATGTGGACTGCGGGGGTCCACATGGACATCAAGGTCGACAGCGGTGGTCTCGGGTCCCTGGTGCGCGGCGGGACGGGCGAGCTGCTGCAGATGGCCTTCAGCGGCCAGGGGTATGTCGTGATCCAACCGTCCGAGGGGGTCTCCTCAGGAGGAGGCCAGCAGGCTGGCGGTGGCGGCGGCGTAGGTGGGCTCTTTAGCTAGTGCCGAACGTCCTTGAGTTGCCGACCGCGTTCGCGCTAGTCAGCGGATATTTGAACGCCTCGACCATGGGTTTGCCCCCGGTCGCCGTGGTCGAGGCGATACAGAAGGGGCTCGCGTAATGGCAGTCGGGCTCGGCTTCCCCGGTGGTCTACGACGAGGCCGTGGCCTCGGCGCGCGCTTCCTACGCTTCCCTCGTCGGCGTTTCCGTGGCCAATGTGGCGGTCGGCCCGGCGGCGTCGGTGTATGCCGGAGTGGTGGCGGCGTCGCTGCCCGACGGTGCCCACGTGCTCGCGATCGCTGACGACTTCACGTCGATGCTGTTCCCCTCCATGGTGCAGGCCCAAGCATGAATGGCGCCCTGGTTGATGTGGACGCCGTGTGTGAGGCAGCCGCGCGGGTCGGGGCGCGCACTTTCTGTGACCTGACCCAAGCGGCGGGCTGGTACCCGGTGCAGGCGGCGCGCTTTGATCTCACAGTCTGCGCGGCATACAAATGGTTGTGTCAGCCGCTGCCGCAGGTCCTCTCTTCGCCCAGGCACCCATTAAGACGCTGGGTGCCCACGGTGTCGGGTTAGCCAACGACCTCCGCTCGCAGCTCGGGCTCGACCAGGGGACCACACCCGTGCTGTCGCTGCCGGACTGTGACGGTTCGAAAGCCCAGACGTGCACGGCCGCCGGCATCACCATCGCTTCTCGCGCGCGGGCCGTCCGCATTGCTTTCCACCTGTGGAACACCACCGAGGATGTCGACCTCATCGAGGGCGCATTACGCTGACGAGGTGCTGGACTCAACGACGTTGCCACCCTCCTCGCCCGTTGACCCGCAGGCGTTCGAGCACATCGCAGAGCTTCTTCTCGCTGGTGATGTGGCGGTCCTGACCGGGGCAGGCATGTCCACCGCGAGTGGCATCCCGGACTACCGGGGCCCCGACGGTAAACGGCGGGTGCAGCCGATGCAATATTCGGAGTTCTTGGCCGACGCTGCAGGACGGCAGCGCTATTGGGCGAGGGCGTATGCCGGATGGAAGCGTTTTGCCTCGGCTGGGCCGAACGCCTCCCATGACGCGGTCGCAACGCTGCAGCACGCGGGGGCGGTGAGCGGCCTCATCACCCAGAACGTGGACGGGTTGCACCAAGCTGCTGGGTCACGCGGCGTGATCGAACTCCACGGCAACCTGGCCCGTGTCGTCTGCTTGGATTGTGAGCGTCACTATCCGCGTGACGAGGTGCATCGGTGGCTCGAGGTTGCCAATCCTTCGTTTGGCATTCCTCGCGCCTCCGGCCAGATTAGACCCGACGGCGACGTGATGCTCGGTGCCGACGGGGTTGCGCAATTCACGATCGCGATCTGCCCGTCTTGCGGTCAGGACCGCTTGAAGCCTGACGTGGTCTTCTTCGGCGGTGCTGTCGCCCGGCCGCTGGTAAATGAATCGTTTGCGCTGGTCGATCGCTCCCGCGCGCTGCTGGTGTTGGGATCGTCGCTGCAGGTCATGAGCGGCTATCGCTTTGTGCGTCGAGCGGCATCGTTAGGCATGCCGGTGGCCTCAATTACCCGTGGACCCACTCGAGGTGACAACGAAACGACGATCCGTCTCGATGCTCTGTTGGGGGATGTTTTGCCCGGATTGGCCGACGCCGTCGGTGCGCGCTGACACCAGGGTAGAACGCGATAGTGGACATGACAGTGCCGCCCGCCGGAGGGGGATGGAGTCGGCGGGCGGCACTGGTGCAGGGGCGGTTCACAGGCGTCGCAAGACCGCCGTCACTTTGCCGAGGATGACTGCGGCATCGCCGTCGATTGGGTCGTAGTCGTCGTTGTGCGGAAGCAACCAAATTTTGTTGGCCGTGCGCTTGAAGGTTTTCACGGTGGCTTCGTTGTCGAGCATGGCCGCGACGATGTCTCCATTGTCCGCCGAGGGTTGTCGACGCACCACGACGTAGTCACCGTCGCAGATCGCGGCGTCGATCATCGAGTCACCGACGACGTTCAGCAAGAACAGATCGCCGTCGCCGACGATCTGCTTCGGCAGCGGGAAGATGTCCTCGATGGCCTGCTCAGCAAGAATCGGCCCGCCAGCTGCGATCCGCCCCACGACAGGGACGTATGACGCTTGAGGGCGCTCGTCACCGCTGCCGGTTTCGTCGTGTGGCATATCGCGGTCAGTCCGGGTGCCCTCGCGTTGGATGCCTTCGTCGGTGTTGGCGTCTGGGGATCGCTCGTCGTGACGGCGATAGCCGCGCTGCGGCTCTGTGCCCACCACAGTCTGCGGACGGACTACCTCAATGGCGCGGGGGCGGTGAGGGTCACGACGCAAATACCCCTTCCGCTCCAGCATTTTGAGTTGATGCGCCACGGACGAGGGAGACGTGAGCCCCACTGCCTCGCCTATCTCGCGCAAGCTGGGCGGATACCCACGCTGATCGACAGCATCTTGAATGACCTCGAGCACACGTTGCTGCCGAGTGCTGAGCTCCGTGCCATCAAACTGGCCGGACAAGTCGTGAACCTCTGCCATGTTTGCCATCCCCTCTGGATGTTTGCGCTGATCAGAGGGTCTGTCAGTGCCCTCTGGTGGACTTAGTCGCATGAACACATCGTACGGACGTCACAACGTCAAGCCAAACACCTGTTCGACCGGCGTGTCGCCGATTTCGTACGGGCGTGCTATAAAGTGCACAAGCGTACTATCGAACGGGTGTTTGGTTAATAACGAAATTCTGAGCATCCCCGCCCGCCAAGGAGTAGTCATGAGCGCAGCCATTGCCGAGCTTCAGTACCAGCCACACTCGCAGCGCCACCTCACGTTGGTGCCGCAGCCAATGCCTGCTGCGGGTGCTGCCGCACCACAGATGCACATCACCCGGCGCGGTCGTCTGGCCCGTGCCGTCGCCATCGCGTTTGCCATCGCAGTGCTGGCCGTGGCGGCCGTGACGATGGTGTCGCCAGCCTCGGCAGCCATCGAAGTTGAGGTGCAGCGCGGTCAGACACTCTCGGAGATTGCGGCCACCTACCTACCGAACCTGCCGTTGGATCGCGCCATCGTCGCTGTTCAGTTGGAGAACGACATGAGCAGCACCCACGTGCAGACGGGCCAGCGGCTGCTCATCCCGTAAATCAGTCAGAGGAGGGCTGCTGAATCGCTTGATGCACGATGGGCAACTGTGCTGAGGGGATGAAGTAGCCGCTGATGTGGGGGTCGAACATGAGACCCGCGATTCCAGCGGCTTCGTAGTCCGCGGCGGTTTCAATGACCTCGTCAGGTCGAAGCGCAATGGCGCTGAGGTGGTCGGCGGGTCCGATCATTTCCTGCTCGACCGCGAAATGACGAGCACGCTCGCTTTCGGTGAAGGCCAAGAGCATCAGCTGGTCGTCAATCTCGGCGGCAGCGGGGGATTCTTCGCCAGGCTCACCAACGGCGATGAACCACCACTGTTCCAGTCCCATGGTCACTCGCCACAGTGCGGCCATCCCCACGTGATCATCCTCACCCGAGATGGCCTGGACTAGGCGGTCGATATCCGATTCGGGGGGGTATGGATTGGCGTTATCGCTGGTGGCTGGATCGCCGTCAGGTGCGGCGGAGGCATCAGTCATGCATCCATGGTGGCTGCTCGACGTGGCCTGAGCGAATCGGGACGGTAGGGAGTGCCCATCACAGAGCCATCCCTGCACTGAGCACTGAGTCTCTTTCGCCGCCATCGATTTCTTCGGACCACGAGTGCGGGACGGTCGCCGTGACGGTGGTCCCGTCGCGACGCTTCGTCCCGATGAGGCTGTTCACGTCGAGCAGACCCTCCAACCGTGGCCCCTGACCCGCGAGTTTGACGCGCACGGGGGATCGTCCGACGACGTGCTTTTCGCCGCGCACGCTGAGCTCCACATCGTCCCCATCGCGCACCTGGAAGGTGATGACGTCTTGGTTGACGGTGGTGATAAGCCGGGATCCATGCCACAGCATGGGCCAGCTAATCTCTTTCCACTCCATCGGTAGACGTGGGTCGAAGGTCAGGGCGCCGTGGTCGTCGCGCATCCCTCCGAAGCCTCCGACCATTGCGCTCCACACGCCGCCGGTGGAGGCAATGTGTGCACCGTCTGTGGTGTTGCCGTGGCGGTCATCGAGGTCCACAAAGAGGCCAGCGTAGAAGTAGCGTAGGGCCAGCTCGTAGTAGCCGACCTCTGCCGCGACGATGGACTGCATGACCGCCGACAGTGTGGAGTCGCCGGTGGTGATTGGGTCGTAGTACTCGAAGTTTGCGCGCTTCTGCTCGGCCGTGAATCGCTCGCCCTGCAGATACATGGCGAGGACGACGTCGGTCTGCTTCAGCACCTGGAAGCGGTAGATCACCAGAGGGTGGTAGTGCAAAAGCAGCGGGCGCTTGTCGTTAGGGGTGTGTTCCAGGTCCCACATCTCTCGCTCGAGGAAATGCGAGTCCTGTTGGTGCACGCCCATCTCGGTGTCGAACGGAATCGACATACCTTTAGCGGCACGTCGCCATTCGGCGGCCTCGTCGGGTCGGATGCCCAGACGGGACACGGCCTTGGCATAGCCGTCCGGGTTGTTCTGCTCCAGGTCGGTTAACGTGGTGGCCGCGACCGCCAGGTTGAATTGAGCCATCACGTTCGTGAAGAGGTTGTCGTTGACCACGGTGGTGTATTCGTCGGGCCCGGTCACGCCGTGAATGTGGAAACTCGCTGTGCCGTTGTGGCGCCAGAAGCCGAGGTCAGCCCACAGTCGTGCGGTCTCGACCAGGATGTCCACGCCCTCTCGGACGAGGAAGTCCTGATCGTTGGTTGCCCGGACGTACTTGATCATGGCCAGGACGACATCTGCGTTGATGTGGTACTGCGCGGTGCCGGCCGCGAAGTACGCCGACGCTTCCTTGCCGTTGATCGTGCGCCACGGGAACAACGCACCGTGCTGGGCCAATTCGGCAGCACGCTCGCGAGCGGCGGGAAGCATCTTGTGCCGGAAGCGCAGGGCGTTGCGGGCGGCCTGGGGGTCGGTGTAGACGAGGAACGGAATGACGTAGCACTCGGTGTCCCAGAAGTAGTGCCCGCCGTAGCCCGAGCCGGTCATCCCCTTTGCTGGTATGCCGTGGCTTCCCGCGCGCGCTGAAGCTTGCGCGAGTTGGAAAATGTTCCATCGCAAGGCTTGCTGCAGAGCGGGCTGTCCGACGATGGTGACGTCCGAGTTCTCCCAGAACGTGTCAAACCAGCCGCGTTGCTTTGTATGCAGAGCCGGAGCGCCGTCGGCTACCGCCCGCTCAAGTGTGCGCCAGCAGCGATCAGACAACTCACGCACGGGCACCCCGCGGGAGGTGTGGATCGCCACGTACTTCTGGAGGCGGATCGGTTGTCCCTCGCGGGCGTTGATGGAAAAGACGTGCTTGGCGCGGTCATCGGTGGCCGTGAGTTCTTCGGTCCACTCGTTGTCCGTCTGGATGCGGTGGTCGGCGGCGACCGCGATGGTCATCCGGGAATCGACGCAGCGATAGCCCAGCAGCAGTCGGCTGTCCTTGGTCAGGCTGGCCTGTGGATCAAGCACGCGCCGGTCGAATCCCTCGGCCTTGCGCGGGTCAGCGCCTTCACCCATCGCGGCCGAGCGCACGTGGTACTCGTCTGACCCGTCCTGGCGGTTCAGCAGATGCGAGGAGATGACGATGGGGGCGTTGCCGTCAAGGAGTTCGATGTCCATGGTCATGACGGCGAGGTGGCGAGCAGTCACGCTGGCCATTCGGGTGGTGGCGACCTTCACGCGAAGTCCTGCGCTGGTGCGCCAGATCAACTCGCGGCGCAAGATGCCGTCCTTGAAGGACAGGGTGCGACCGTAGGTCTCCAGATCGGCGATGTCGAGCAACAGCGGCTCGTCTTCGACGTAGATCTTGATGACCTTGGCGTCGGGCACGTTGATGAGCGTCTGTCCTACACGCGCGAGTCCGAAGGCCTCTTCGGCATGGTGAATCGGCCACGTCTCGTGAAATCCGTTGACGAAAGTTCCGTGCGTGTGGGTGTCACGGCCTTCTTCGGGGTTGCCGCGCATACCCATGTAGCCGTTGGCTACCGCAAAAAGGGTCTCGGTGGTGCCCAGGTCTTCCCTGCTGTTGACGTCTTCGACTAACGCCCACTCATCAATGGGGAAGCGTGACCGGTTCAGCGGGTCGACCGCAACCGGCGGCACGTGGGGGGAGGGGTATTTGTGTCCCATCAGATCAGCTCCGCCAGGTCGGAAACAACCACTTCTGCTCCGTTGCTTATCAGGGCCTCGGCTCCTGCTCCGCGGTCAACGCCCACGACGAGTGCGAAATCTCCGGACGCTCCTGCCTGGACGCCCGAAATGGCGTCCTCGAATACGACGCAACGCCCGCTGTCGATAGTCAACTGCTGGGCGGCATAGGTGTAGGTGTCGGGTGCCGGCTTGCCCGCGATGCCTTTGGCAGCGGCAACTCCGCCGTGCACGACGACGGGGAAACGGTCGGCGATGCCGGCGGCGGCAAGCACGTCGGGCGCGTTCTTGGACGAGGAGACCACGGCCATGGCGACGCCTAGGGTCTCCAAGTGGTCGATCAGCTGAAGCGAGCCCGGGTAGGGGGCGATGCCGTCACGTGCCAGCACCGCAGTGAAGACCGCGTTCTTGCGGTTCCCCAAACCGCAGACGGTGCTCTGCCCAGGCTCATCGCTGGGGTCGCCGAAGGGCAGCTCAATCTCACGTGAAGCGAGGAAGGATGCGACACCCTCATACCGGGGCTTGCCGTCGACGTAGTCGAAGTAGTCCTGGTCGCTGTAAGCCCGCTGGCCAGGAAGATCGCTCAAGAACTCAGTGAACATCTCGGCCCAGGCGTCCATGTGTACGTCGGCGGTGGGCGTCAGCACCCCGTCGAGGTCGAACAAGGCAGCGTCGTAGTCATCCCATTTCACGCAGGCAAGCCTAAGGGTCTTCGCGCGGTGTTGGTGACGGAGGAAGGGACCGTGCTGTGGACAACGCCCGGGTATGTCGTGGCGGTGGCCTAGCGTGTGGCGCATGTCAGATCTGCGAACAGAAGCGCTGCAGGCGTTGCGAGCTCTGGTCGGCTCTGCCTCCGTCGAATTTCGTGAAGGGCAATTCGAAGCGGTTCAAGCCCTCGTGGAGCAGCGTTCCCGGGCCTTGGTGGTCCAGCGAACGGGATGGGGCAAGTCGGCGGTGTACTTCGTTTCGACCGTGCTGCGGCGAGCTGACGGGGCTGGCCCGACCATTATCGTGTCGCCCCTATTAGCGCTGATGCGCGATCAGATAGCCGCCGCGAACCGCGCTGGCGTGCGGGCGGTCCCCATGAACTCGGCGAATGCCACGCAGTGGGACGAGGTGCGTGCGGCGTTGGTGGCCGACGAAGTGGATGTGCTTCTGGTCAGCCCTGAGCGGCTCAACAACCCCAGGTTCCGGGCCGAGCAGCTACCAGACTTGGCAGCGCGGTGCGGCCTGCTCGTGGTCGACGAGGCCCACTGCATCAGCGACTGGGGTCACGATTTCCGGCCGGACTATCGGCGCATCCGCTCCCTGCTGCTCGAGCTGCCCGCGGGGACACCGGTGCTGGCCACCACGGCGACGGCAAACGAGCGCGTGGTCGCCGATGTCGAGGAGCAGTTGGGGGTGGGTGGTTCCTCGGTGTTGACCATCCGCGGCCCCCTGGCTCGGGCCTCCCTTCGCTTAGGAGTGCTGCGTGCGCTCACGCCCCAACAGCGCATCGCGTGGCTGGTCGCGCACCTTGATGACCTGCCGGGCAGCGGGATCATCTACTGCTTGACCGTCTCTGCCGCGCAGGACGTCGCCCAAGCGTTGAGGTCCGTCGGTGCACAGGTGTCGGCATACACCGGGCGCACCGACCCGGAGGAGCGCGAGCGGTTAGAAGGGCAGCTGCGCAACAACGAGGTCAAAGCGTTGGTGGCCACGAGTGCCTTGGGGATGGGCTTCGATAAACCTGATTTGGGGTTTGTGGTCCACCTCGGAGCGCCGTCGTCGCCGGTGGCGTACTACCAGCAGGTGGGGCGGGCAGGTCGCGCGACGGATCGGGCCGACGTGTTGTTGCTCCCCGGCTCCGAAGATCGAGACATTTGGGCCTACTTCGCGTCGGCCTCAATGCCGCAAGCCGAGCAGGCGAACGCTGTGCTGAGCGCCCTGGCGCAATCATCCCGAGCACTGTCGACACCGGTCCTAGAAACCATGGTCGACGTGCGACGCACGCGCTTGGAGTTGCTGCTGAAGGTGCTCGACGTTGACGGGGCCGTCGACAAGGTCAGCGGGGGTTGGATGAGCACCGCAGAGCCCTGGGTTTACGACCAAGAGCGTTACGCCAGGGTGGCGGCCGCGCGCAAGCGTGAGGCGGCCATGATGCTGGATTACGAGCGCACCGACGAATGCCGGATGGCGTTCTTGCAACGCAGCCTCGACGACGAGACTGCGCAGCCGTGCGGCCGGTGTGACGCATGCGCGGGACCGTGGTTTGCCGACGACATCCCCGACGAAGCCATGGTGGTGGCCGGGCGGAGCCTGGGCAGGGTGGGTGCCGTGATCGAGACGCGAGCGCAATGGCCCACGGGTATGCCGCGTCTCGGCGTTGAGGTCAAAGGCAAGATCACCCAGCAGGAGCAGGCGGCCTCGGGGCGTGCGCTGGCCCGCACCAGCGACCTGGCCTGGGGCGCACGTCTGAGGAAGGCGATGTCGCAGGATGAGCCCGTGACCGACGAGATGGTCAAGGCATGCGTGCAGGTGCTGTCGCAATGGGACTGGACCACCCGGCCTGTGGGCATTGTCGCGATGCCGTCCCGGAGCCACCCACAGTTGGTGTCATCGCTTGCCGAACAGATCGGTCGCATCGGTCGGCTACCGGTGTTGGGCACCCTCGACTTGGTCCACGGTGGTCCGATGGGGGAGCCAGGCGGCAACAGTGCCTTCCGACTGGCCAACGTGTGGGACCGCCTCGCGGTGGGCCCGGACCTGGCTGCGGCCCTCGATTCGGCCCGCGGCCCGGTCCTGTTGGTGGACGATCGGGTGGATTCGCGCTGGACGATAGCCGTGGCAAGTCGAGCGCTTCGCCGATCGGCGGCGTCGGCGGTGTTGCCCTTCGTGCTCGCGGCACCCGGTTAGGTCAGTTCGGCGCCGTTGAGATGCGTTGGATCGACCATGCGTCGTCGCTCCAACGCACTTCGACGGTGGCCGTGCGGGTGCCGGAATCTTCGAAAGCGTTGATTTCTGTGCCGGCGGGGTCGACGTTCGTATACGCGTTCTGGGTGAGGGTGACGGTGACGACGGCCGCATCCTGGACTACGGATGCCCGGGGGATGCCGATCTCGAGGGAGGGCCCTGATGCCTTCGCGTCGTTGGTGATCAGATAGTCGATGTTCTCCTTGTAGTTCGAACATGCGGCACACTCGCTGGCGGCGAGGTCGTTCATGACTCCCGCTTCGGGGGACTGGCCGAGGTAGGACACAAGGTCGACGTAGTGGACGACGAACGCTGCCGCGCCGTCCTCGCTGTGACCTGTTGCTCCGCTGGGGAGCGTGGGCGCGCTCGATGGCTCCTTCGCCCGCTCGGACGTGCCGGCCGCGGTCGTGGCGCGGGCATCGTCCCCGGTGTCGTCACCGGCCTGCTCTCCGGTCTGGTTGCGGGTCTCATCGCCGAGAGTGCTCGAGGACGCCGCCGTGGAGATGACGCTATCGGAGCTGGGTGAGGCCCCTGGTGATTGAATCGCTGCAGCGGCCGTTAAGGCGTCAACCTGCTGAGGAGGGGCGCTCGACTGCGGTGAGCCGCCGCATGCGCTGACCATGAGCGGGGCGCATGTCGCAAAGGCAGTCTTGGCGTGCTTCATCGGCGCGGTCCTCCACAGCACGGGCTCGCGAATCATCCGCGGTACGCCACGCATCGAGGCTTACTGTGCGGCCAATGCACAACCGCAGCCGCCAACTGGCGGCGCAGAGCCGTCAGCCGAAGGTGCCCGAGTGTGGCGACTCAGTGTCGCGGCGCGACACGCCGAAAGTTCTGGATGAGTGTTGCTTCTAGTGGAAGCTCGGCCTAGTATCCCTATATCTAGTAGTTACACCGATGTGGTTAGTCCACATGTTGTGCACAAGCGGACGCAGTTTCGCGCACAAACCATCCACAGGTCATCCCCAACGGAGGAGGAGTTATGCACTGTCCGTTCTGTCGGCATACCGACTCCCGCGTCGTAGATAGCCGCGTTCAAGAAGACGGCACCGTCATCAGGCGCCGCCGTCAATGCCCCGAGTGCGGGCGACGATTCGGCACGCTGGAGACGGCGACGCTTGCGGTCATCAAACGCTCCGGTGCCACTGAGCCCTTCAGTCGGGACAAAGTGCTGGTCGGTGTGCGTAAAGCGTGTCAAGGCCGTCCGGTCACCGAGGACGAGCTGCAGCGGCTGGCTCAGACGGTGGAAGAAACCATCCGGTCCTTGGGGCAAGCTGAAGTGGACGCACACGAAGTGGGTCTGGCCATCCTGACGCCGCTTCGACACCTCGACGAGGTGGCCTACTTACGCTTCGCGTCGGTCTATCAAGCCTTCAACTCTCTCGGCGATTTCGAATCCGCCATCACCCTGCTGCGCGCCGAAAGCGACGCCGGGTTTGTCAGTGGTCACTGACAGCATCAGTAACACGTCATCGCAAGAACAAAACATTCACTGCCACATCGCACAAGGAGTATGGATATGACGGAGACGACCGGGGCCAAGTCCCGTTCGCGTCGGGCCAACACAGGCCTGACGATCGAGCGCATTTACACCACGCCGGGGGTTCACCCGTACGAGCAGGTGACGTGGGAAAAGCGAGATGTCATCCAGACCAACTGGAAGACCGGCTCGGTGATCTTCGAGCAGCACGGTGTCGAATACCCCGACTTCTGGTCGGTCAACGCCTCCACGATCGTCACCACGAAGTACTTCCGTGGTGCTGTGGGGACTGACGCCCGCGAACACAGCCTCAAGCAGCTCATCGACCGGGTTGTGCTGACGTACGCCAAGGCCGGCAAAGAGCACGGCTACTTCCGTTCCGACGAGGACGCGGAGGTCTTCGAGCACGAGCTCACCTACGCGCTCATCAACCAGGTCTTTAGTTTCAACTCCCCGGTGTGGTTCAACGTCGGAACCTCCAGCCCGCAGCAGGTCAGCGCCTGCTTCATTCTGTCGGTGGACGATTCGATGGACTCTATTCTGAACTGGTACCGCGAAGAAGGCTTCATCTTCAAGGGCGGTTCGGGTGCTGGCCTCAACCTCTCGCGCATCCGCTCATCCAAGGAGTTGCTGTCCTCCGGTGGCGCCGCCAGCGGTCCTGTCTCCTTCATGCGGGGCGCAGATGCCTCGGCTGGCACTATCAAGTCCGGCGGCGCGACCCGTCGTGCCGCCAAGATGGTCGTGCTCGATGTCGACCACCCAGATATCGAAGAGTTCATCATGACCAAGGCCCGTGAGGAAGACAAGATTCGTGCCCTGCGCGACGCAGGCTTCGACATGGACTTGGGCGGCTCGGACATCGTGTCTGTTCAGTACCAGAATGCAAACAACTCGGTGCGCGTCAGCGACGAGTTCATGCGCGCTGTCGATGAGGGCACGGAGTTCGGTCTGCGCTCGCGCAAAGACGGCTCCGTCATCGACACCGTCGATGCTCGCGAGCTCTTCGGCAAGATGGCGACCGCCGCATGGGAGTGCGCCGACCCCGGCATTCAATACGACGACACCATCAACGACTGGCACACCACCCCCGAGACGGGCCGCATCACCGCGTCCAACCCCTGCTCGGAATACATGTCGCTGGACAACTCCAGCTGCAACCTGGCCAGTCTCAACCTGCTCAAGTTCCTGCGCGACGACAACACCTTCGACGTCGAGACCTACCAGAAGGTGTTAGAGCTCGTCATCACTGCGATGGACATCTCGATCTGCTTCGCGGACTTCCCGACCGAGGCGATCGGCGAAACGACGCGTAATTACCGTCAGTTGGGCATCGGTTACGCCAACTTGGGCGCGCTGCTCATGGCGACCGGGCGGGGTTATGACTCCGAGGGTGGCCGCACGCTGGCTGCTGGTCTGACCTCGCTGCTGACCGGTGCGGCCTACAAGCGCTCCGCCGAGTTGGCCGGTGTCGTCGGTCCGTATGCCGGGTACGCCCGTAACGCCGACCCGCACAAGCGAGTCATGCGCAAGCATCAGGCCGCCAACGACGAGATCCGTCCGCTGCACGACATGGACACCCAGATCCACAAGGCCGCCACCAAGGCCTGGGACTCGGTGATCAAGGTTGGCGAGAAGAACGGCTACCGCAACGCTCAGGCATCCGTGCTCGCGCCGACCGGCACCATCGGCTTCATGATGGACTGCGACACCACCGGCATCGAGCCTGACTTCTCCCTGGTCAAGTTCAAGAAGCTGGTCGGTGGCGGGTCGATGCAGATCGTCAATCAGACGATTCCGCGGGCGCTCAACATGCTCGGGTATGCAGACGAAACGGTCGAAGCGATCATCGAGCACATCGCCGAGAAGGGCCACGTCATCGACGCCCCCGGCCTCAAGACCGAGCACTACGAGGTCTTCGACTGCGCGATGGGCGCTCGGGCGATTAAGCCCATGGGCCACGTGCGGATGATGGCTGCCGCTCAGCCGTTCTTGTCTGGGGCTATCTCCAAGACGGTCAACCTGCCCGAGAGCGCCACGGTCGAGGAGATCGCCGATGTCTATGAGCAGGGCTGGAAGTTGGGCCTGAAGGCGCTTGCGGTCTACCGCGACATGTGCAAGGTCGGTCAGCCTCTCTCGGACGGCAAGAAGGAAGAGCCCAAGAAAGATGAGTCCGTAGCCGAGCCGGTCGTGGAGAAGGTCATCGAGTACCGCCCGGTGCGCAAGCGTCTGCCTAAGCGCCGGGCCAGCCAGACGACGTCGTTCGCGGTCGGTGGAGCCGAGGGGTACCTCACCGCTGGCACGTATGACGACGGCCAGCTCGGTGAGTTGTTCCTGAAGTTCGGCAAGCAGGGCTCGACCCTGGCCGGTGTGATGGACGCCTTCTCGATCGCGGTGTCCGTGGGTCTTCAGTACGGCGTACCGCTGGAGACCTTCGTGGAGAAGTTCACCAACCTGCGCTTCGAGCCGGCCGGTATGACGGACGACCCCGACGTGCGCATGTCTCAGTCGCTCATGGACTACGTCTTCCGCCGGTTGGCGCTGGATTACATGGACTTCGAGACGCGGTCGTTCATGGGCATTCACTCGGCCGAAGAGCGGGCTCGTCAGGTGGAGACCGGTTCCTACGCGGCGGGCGACTCCGAAGACGATGACATCGAAGAGGCTCTGGAGTCCTACAGCCAGTCAGCGGCTCCGGCCAGCAAACGTCACGAACCAAAAGCTTCGACGGTTCAGTCAGGCGCAGGCGCTGCCGACGCGCGACCGGTTGAGCCGACGATCCATTCCTCGACCGAGTTGCTGGAGCAGTTGCAGGGCAAGGCGGCCGACGCGCCGATCTGTATGACGTGTGGCACCAAGATGCGTCCAGCTGGCTCCTGCTACGTCTGCGAAGGCTGCGGAAGCACCAGCGGCTGTAGCTGAACCGACGGCCCGGTGTTCGGTTAGTCGGTCTAAACCGTCGGGCCAATGGAAGCCAAGACTGATGCCCACCGCTCAGAAGCGGTGGGCATCAGTCTTTTCAGCAGGATCGCTGACGGTCAGCCAGAGAATCCCAAAGGACCGCGAATAGCGATACGACAGAGGCCATGCCAGCCAATTCTGCGCCGCTCAAGCGATGGTCCAACTCGGAACGGCGGCCCCACTATTCCGAGTCAAGACTGTTAAATCGGAATAGCGAGTCGGATCTTCCGGTATGAAGGTCAGCGTCGATCCGCATGGGCGCGAGGCTCGTCCCTGGCGGCAGCTCTCCTGCGGCGGCACGAAGGAAGACCGGACCCTTAGGCAGGTCACCGTATGGTCGCCACCGGCCATCCACGACGTCCAAGCCAATGCGACGTCGATGGTGGCGTCCACGCTCGCTCTCCATGATCTGATTAGGTCGGTCGATGAGGGCAAGCGCGTCGCGTTGAGCAGCATCTTGACAGCTCACAAGACGCTGATGGCCGACGATCCGGCCGAGATGGTTTACGCGGGCCGGGTCCGCGATATGCAGAACTGGATCGGAGGCTTCGATTTCTAGCCACGTGGGGCTTTGTACATCCCACTCCGCCAGAAAGTGTCGACGCCTCTCTCGCGGATCTCATCGCGTTCGTAAACCGCACAGATCTCAGCGTCCTCGCTCAAGCTGCTGTGGCGCACGCTCAGTTCGAGTCAATCCAACCGTTTACCGATGGAAATGGCCGCGCATTGGACGGGCGCTCATCAACACCGTTTTGAGACGCCGCGGCCATGCCTACCCCATCGTCGCCGCCTTCTCTTTCGCTTCGATGATCGCTACCCGAGAGTCGACAGTGACTGCTGAACGGTGGGCCTACATTGAGGGTCTGACGCTGGATCCTTGCTGACGGAACTCAACGATCTAGGGCTTCGGATTGGCATACGGGCACGCCGTGAGACACAGAGCAAGTCGCACGGCGGGTGAGCGTCCGCGACGGACTCTTGACCATCTTCTTTTTCGCCGCCATGCTCGGTTGACCTACAACAGAAGGAACATCATGGCCACAGTTGCCCGCATAACCACCATCAGTTCACGCTCCGAGGTCAGCTTCGACGACGCTCTCGCCACGGGGGTGGAGCGCGCCAGCAACACCCTGCGCAACGTCACCGGCGCCTGGGTCAAGGAGCAGAAAGTCCTCGTCGCTGACGGCAAGATCACCAGCTACGACGTTGTCATTGAGATCACCTTCGTCCTCGACGACTGACTCGTTCACAGGCGGGTCCACCCCGCCCAGGACGGTGACAGGGTCGCGACGTACCGTTCACACGGTGACGACGCTGATCCAGTCCACTGACCGCCCGAGCCTGGCAACTGTGGGGGAGTTGCGGGCTTCGGAGCACGAACGCAAAGGTCTCAAGCAAGAGTTGCGCGACAACTTGCTGGCGGCGCTCGCGCAGGGCACCGACCCGTGGCCGGGTCTGCACGGATTCGACGACACGGTCATCCCGCAGTTGGAGCGTGCGCTGATCGCCGGGCACGACATGGTGTTGCTCGGCGAGCGGGGCCAAGGCAAGACCCGACTGCTGCGCACCCTGGTGGGTTTGCTCGACGAGTGGACCCCGGTTATCGAGGGATCGGAACTGGGGGAGCACCCCTATTCGCCGATCACGCCGAGCTCAATTCGGCGGGCCGCAGACCTCGGCGACGGCCTCCCCATTGCCTGGCGCCACCGCAGCGAGCGGTACGCCGAGAAGCTCGCCACCCCCGACACCTCCGTTGCCGACCTGATCGGCGACGTCGACCCGATGAAGGTAGCCGAAGGGCGTAGTCTCGGCGACCCCGAGACCATCCACTTCGGGCTCATCCCACGCTCGCACCGAGGCATCGTGGCGATCAATGAACTGCCCGACCTGGCCGAGCGCATCCAAGTGGCGATGCTCAACGTGATGGAAGAACGCGACATCCAAATCCGCGGTTACATCGTGCGCCTCGAGCTCGACGTGCTGGTCGTGGCCAGCGCCAACCCGGAGGACTACACCAACCGCGGCCGCATCATCACCCCGCTCAAAGACCGCTTCGGTGCCGAAATCCGCACGCACTACCCGACCGCCCTCGAAGACGAGATCGCGGTGATCAACCAAGAGGCCGATCTGATGGCCACCGTCCCCGATCACCTCGTCGAAATTTTGGCCCGCTTCACCCGGTCGCTGCGCGAGTCGGGAGCAGTCGATCAGCGCTCAGGGGTCTCCGCGCGGTTCAGCATCGCTGGCGCCGAGACCGTGGCAGCCTCCGCGCTGCACCGGGCCACCACCCAGCACGAATCTGACGCGGTCGCACGGGTCGTCGACCTTGAAGCGGCGGTGGACGTGCTCAGCGGGAAGGTCGAATTCGAATCCGGCGAAGAAGGCCGCGAGCGCGACATCCTCGACCACCTGCTCCGTCGCGCCACCGCAGACACGGTGCGACACCGCCTGTCGGGGATCGATCTGGCCCTGCTGGTCGATGCTCTCGAAGGTGGGAAGACCGTGACGACCGGCGAGCGAGTGACGGCTCTCGACATGTTGGCCGGGTTGCCGGTGCTCGGCGAATCGGACGTCTACGACCAGGTCATGGATCGACTTGGCGCGCATAACGATGGCGAACGAGCCAGCGCCATCGAGTTGGCGCTGGAAGGTCTCTTCCTTGCGAGGAAAGTCTCGAAAGAGGCCACCGACACCGGCGAAACCCTCTACGGCTGAGGCGGAGGCGACGCATCGTGCCCACATCGCACCGCAGCCACGGCTCGGCATACGGCCGGTATGTCGGAGGGCCCGACCCACTCGCGCCGCCCGTTGACCTTGCTGAAGCGCTCGACGCAATCGGTGAGGACGTCATGGCGGGCTACTCCCCGGAGCGCGCGATGCGCGAATTCTTGCGGCGCGGCGGGATGGACCAGAAGGGCTTAGATGACCTAGCCAATCGTGTTGCCCAAAAACGCCAAGAACTGCTGACCAAGCACAACCTCGACGGAACCATGGCCCAGATCCGGGGACTGCTCGACCGGGCCGTGCTGAACGAACGCAAACAACTCGCGCGAGAAATGGGTGAAGACGCGCGCTTTGCCGAGATGCAGATCGAGAACCTCAGCCCGTCCACAGCGGCGGCGGTGTCGGAGCTCAACAACTACGAGTTCCACAGCAGCGACGCGAAAGCAGACTACGAGTCGATCAAAGATCTGCTCGGTCGCGAAATGCTTGACCAACGTTTCGCTGGGATGAAGAAGGCGCTGGAGGGCGCGACCGACGAGGATCGCGCGGCCATCAACGAAATGCTGCAAGACCTCAACGCGATGTTGGAGGCGCGACGCCTCGGCGAGCCCACCGACGAGATGTTCACCGAGTTCATGGCCAAGCACGGCGAACATTTCCCAGAGAACCCTCAGACCATCGACGAGCTCCTGGATGCCCTCGCCCAGCGTGCCGCCGCCGCACAACGGATGCGGAACTCGATGACCCAGGAGCAGCGGGACGAACTCGACGCGTTGGCCCAAGATGCCTTCGGGTCCTCAGAATTGATGGATTCGCTGTCCCAACTGGACGACAATCTGCGGTCGTTGCGCCCGGGCGAAGACTGGGGTGGGTCGCAGAAGTTCGACGGCGAGCAGGGGTTGGGGCTAGGCGACGGCACGGGGGCACTGCAGGACTTGGCCGATCTGGATGCCCTCGCCGAGCAGCTGGCCCAGCAGCATCAGGGCGCCTCTATGGCAGACGTGGACCTGGAGTTATTGGCCCGGCAACTCGATGACGACGCGGCGGTGGATGCTCAGACGTTGGCGGCGCTGGAGCGGGCCCTGAAGGACACCGGTCTGCTGCACCGGGGTAGTGACGGCGCGCTCAAACTCTCGCCGCAGGCCATGCGCCAACTCGGCAAGTCACTGCTTAAAGACGTAGCGCAGCGTATGTCGGGACGCTCGGGCGCTCGGGACCTGCGTCGGGCCGGGGCTGCTGGCGAGCGAAGTGGCGCAACGCGAGAGTGGCAATTTGGTGACACTGAGCCCTGGGACGTCACCCGCACGGTGCTGAACGCACACACCCGCACCGCAATTGAGTCCACTGCCAGTGAATCCGGCACGGGCGCACCAACTGGGCCTGGCGGCATCCGACTGCAGATCGGCGACGTTGAAGTTCAGGAGACCGAGGCGCGCACTCAAGCGGCGGTCGCGCTGCTGGTGGACACCTCGTTCTCGATGGCAATGGAGGGCCGCTGGGTCCCGATGAAACGCACGGCCCTGGCGTTGCACCAACTGATCAGCACCCGCTTTCGCGGCGACGCCCTAGAAGTCATCTCCTTCGGTCGGTATGCCGAGGTGCAGGAAATCGAACGGCTGACCGCGCGTGAGCCGAAGTACGAAAAAGGCACGAATCTCCACCACGGATTGCTCCTCGCGCAGCGACACTTTCGCAAGCACCCCAGCGCCCAACCGGTGCTGCTGATCGTGACCGACGGTGAACCGACGGCTCACCTGGAGCCGGGCGGGGAGCCCTTCTTCGACTACCCTCCGCACCCGCTCACGATTGCCCGCAGCGTCCGCGAGCTGGATCAGTGCGCACGGATGGGCGCTCAGACGACCTTCTTCCGCCTTGGCAGCGACCCCGGGCTAGCCCGCTTCGTGGATGAGATGGCCAAGCGTGTTGACGGCAGCGTCGTTGCCCCCAAGCTTGATGACCTAGGGGCAGCAGTGGTGGGGTCCTACCTTCGGTCGCGTCCTCCCGGAATGGACCAAGAGGGCTGGGGTTGGGACTAGCGCACTGTGATGCCCAAGGGGCTCAGTAGATCGGCAGCCATTGAGGCTGATACTGCGAGTCCGTCGACGCGGTTGTCGCGGGCATCGAAGGCCACGCCCGTGCAGTCGGTCATGGTTGTTCCGCGCAGGTCGCAGTTTGCGATCGTGGCGCCGCGGAAGGCCCACCCGGCCAAAGTGAGCCCCGCCATGGTGCTGAAATCAGGGTGCAGGCGTGCCAGGTCATCGGGGTCGCGGCCAGTGTGGAGACGCTGTCCGTGCTCCAGTTCAACCCCAAGGCTTTGGTCCCAGCGAAACTGCATTCCCGGAAGGACGCCCGGCGAGCGTTACCCCGGAGAGGTTTCAGTCAACGAATTTACACTCCTCAAAAGTGGCTCCGACCAGTTGCCCACCCTGCCATCGGCATACCTGAAGGGTGCATCCCTCTAACTCGATGTCTGCCTTGAACGCGTCCTGCGGCAACTCCTCGGTGAAAAGACGCTCCACCACCAGATCGCCGCGTTCGGTCAGCAGGGCCGTGAGCGGTTCGGCATCATCCACCAAACACGTGTCGCGCAACACAGAGAGGGCGACCCACTAGCGGCAGGCGATATCGCCCAGGTTGGCCAAGCCCTCAAGATCTCCAGGGCCGTAGGACAATCTACTGGGAGTCGGGTTCATCAACTCTCCCGGGTCATCGACGTGGCCGAGGCCGACCAGGTGGCCGAACTCGTGGTCCAAGATGCCCTGAGCGGTGCGTCCTCCGAGGTCGAACGAACCGTCGTCGGTGTCGATGACCACCATCCCGCTGACGTAGCGGCGCTCGCCGCCAAAGGACAACGAGGTGCTGCCGCCGAGACCTCGAACGTCGCCTGCCAGCTCGGGCACTTCGTCTTCATCGGCCCACGCGACGATCACGGGCAGGTCCGGGCCACGCAGGGAGAATGTCCGGTCGTCGCTTTTTCCGACCACCTCCATGGTCAGCCCGGTGGCACCTGCCGTGCGCTCGACTGCGGTGTCCACCATCTCGGCATACCCATCGGGGGCGTTGCGCGGGTTGATGACAATCTCGATGGTTTGGCACGGGTCGAAGCCAACTGGGTTGACCCCGTCTGCCTGCGTCATGGCATAGACGAAAGTGCCGTCACCGTCTGAAGCCTGGGAGGCCCCGGCGACTGGCACGTCCATCTGCGAAAAGAGGCGCCGGACCGTGTCCATATTGTAGGAGGGGTGAAAAGCCACAAATGCGGCGATCACCGTGCCCACCACGACCAGGGTGGTAAACGCTCCACCTAACGCAGACCCCTCGCTGCGGTCGCCATACTCTGGCTCGGTGGGCATGACACGATCATCCGGTACGTCGCTGTGGACGCGCTGAGGGAGGCACGATGAAGTGGTTGGAACGCGTCGATGACGTTCAGCAACGCCGTCGCGCCTTGGGGGTCCCGATCGCGACGGTCTACAAGTTTGTCGATGACCAAGGCATCTTCTTAGCCGCGCTGATCACGTACTACGGTTTTTTGTCCCTCTTCCCGCTATTGCTGCTGCTGACGTCGGTCCTCGGTTTTGTCCTTCAAACGCAACCCGATGTGCAAGAACGCATCCTGGACACGGCGCTGAGCCAGTTCCCGGTCATCGGCGCTCAGGCGCGCAATCCCGATGGCCTGCAGGGCAGCACGGCCGCGGTGATCGTCGGCTCGCTCATTGCTGCCTATGGCTCCTCGCGGGTGGCCATCGCGACGCAACACATGATGAATGTGTGCTGGGCGGTGCCCCGCCATAAGCGACCCAACCCGATCGTGGCCAGGCTTCGCAGCGCCGTACTCATCGGCATTGCCGCGGTGGGGCTCGTGGGCAGCACGGTGTTGTCGGCGTTGAGCAGTAGTGCGTCGGCATACGGCCTAGACATCGGCGGGCTGACCAGCGGCGGGCTCTTTGTCGCATCTCTAGTGATGATTTGCGCGCTGTTTGCCCTGGGTATGCGGACGGCCACCACGAGGTCACTCACGTGGCGGGACGTGCTCCCCGGAGCAATCACTGCCGCCGTGGGGTGGCAAGCCATGCAGTCATTCGGAGCGACCTACGTGGGGCAGGTCGTGAATACCACCAACGACACGTATGGCGTGTTCGCCCTCGTGTTGGGGCTTATGGCCTGGATCTTCTTAGTCGCCGTCATCGTGGTGATGTCCGTGGAAATCAACGTGGTGCTGCTCAAAGACCTACATCCACGTGCGCTCTTGGCTCCCTTCACCGAAAAGACCGAACTCACCGATGCCGACGAACAATCCTTCGACGACTCGGCACAAGCCACTAAAACGAAGGAGTTCGAAGACGTCGACGTGACCTTCGACAAGGACGCGTGATTGTTGCTCAGTAATTCGCAGGCGGCGGCGGGGGAGGCGTCGAACCTGAGCCTGGGCGGTAGGGGTTCGTGCTGGGCGGCTGCTGGGTCGAACCGGGGGGCGGGGGCGGCGACGCGTAGGCGCCCTGGTTGTAGCCGCCCGAGCCAAAGGAGCCGCCTTGCGCGGCTTTCTTCGCCTTGGACCGTCCGATGAACCACAGCACTGCACCGATGACGAGCAGTAGCCCGCCGAGGCCCACTCCGAGGACGCCGCCGACGACTCCGATAACTCCCGATCCCACGGTGTCGATGTCGAGGGCCGGACTGATCGAAGTGAGTCCGCCGATGCACTCAACCCGGTATTCGCCAGCGGTAGTGGATTCAAAGGTGCCGACCGCTGTCACCGGTGTGTCGTCGACCTCGAGGAATTCGCTCGCCGGCGACACCGGTATACCTTCCTCGCTCGGCCCCACGACCGTGCATTCGGCAGCCTCAGCCTCTTGCGAATTCGTTCCGAGGATGGTCCGCTGTTCGTTCTCCGCCATGGTGACGGTCGTGCTGCCGCCGGACATAGGTGCCGCTTCATCCAAGCTGTCTGCCAGACTCTGCCCTGCTCGAACCCCGAAGATGGCCGTAGCCGTGATGCCAGCGATGGCAATGACTAAGCCCACCCAGAACAAGATTGCCCCTATGCGTTTCATGCCGCCATCCTAGAGCCGAAGTGCCTCGACCGACTCGACGCAAGCCATCTGTCGCGGAATGTGCAGGCGCGTGTTTGTCTTGATCGATGACCAAAGATCAACTGACATTCGACAACCCGGTGGATCGCCACCCCACCATCACCCCACCGAAGCAAGACCAGGACATGCCCGGCCTCGATGCTGAGCTCGACCCGAAAGCTGATCGGGGGGAGACGTCATATCGAGGCACGGGGCGTCTGATAGGCCGCAAAGCGCTGATCACTGGCGGCGACTCGGGCATCGGCAGCGCGGTGGCCATCGCGTTCGCGCGTGAAGGAGCCGATGTGGCCATCAATTACCTACCCGCCGAGGAGGCCGACGCGAAGACGATCACTGACCTGATCGAAGCCGAGGGGCGGACCGCGGTGGCCATCCCCGGAGACATCACCGATCGCGACTTCTGCGACGAGGTGGTCCGGGCTGCCGTCGAAGGCTTGGGTGGTCTCGACATCTTGGTCAATAACGCCGGCAAACAGGTAACTCAGCCGGACTTGGCTGGCCTCAGCGACGAGCAATTCGACGCGACCATGAAGACCAACGTTTACGCAATGTTCTGGATCACCAAGGCTGCGCTGCCCCACATGCCCGCCGGGTCGGCGATCATCGCGAGTTCGTCGGTGCAGGCGTACAGCCCCAGTGAACACCTTGTTGACTACGCCACCACTAAGGCGGCGATAAATGCCTTCACCAAAGGCCTGGCCAAGCAGTGCGCGCCGTTGGGTATCCGTGTGAACGCGGTGGCGCCCGGCCCGATCTGGACCCCGCTGCAGGTAGTCGAAGGCCAACCCAAAGACGCCATCCCTGACTTCGGGATCGGGACCCCCCTGGGCCGCGCCGGTATGCCGGTCGAGCTCGCCCCCGCATACGTGTTCCTGGCCTCACCAGAATCAAGTTACGTAGTCGGGGAGACCCTCAACGTCAACGGTGGCCTGGACTCGCCTTAGGCCAGTTACATCTGAGGTGGCAGATCAGGTAGCCCGGCCCTGTGACCAACCCCATGATGAGGGTAGATCTTTCACCGGCAGCGGTGCCAGCACCTCGTGATACCCACGCCACGCCCGAGTTGCAGGCGACATGTCCGGGCCGTGCCTGTCGGGGAACGGGTCGCCCGGAGCCTGTCAGGAGCGGTCATGCCCGAAGTAGGTTTCGCCCCCGCTGTCACCCTCGCTAGTGCTGCCGGAGGGCGCATCACCCGTCATGGGAGCCGCCTATGCATCGTGGCGGTCTCGCCGAAGCAATCGGGTGTGTGGGTGCCCTGTGCCACAGTTCGGACATGAGGAGAGCCGCAGATGCAAAAGCGTGACGGACGACTGGTGCTCAGTGCCACGGACGTCACCAAACACGTCGCGTGCCCTCACGTCACAACGCTGGATGTGGCGGTCACGCAAGGCGCTGTGCCTAAACCCACTGACGGGGTAGACGCCCAACTTCAACTGATCTTCGACAAAGGGCTAGAGCACGAGGCCGCCTACCTCGCGTCGCTGCATGATCAGGGCCTGACGATCGTTGAGATTCCCGCCGAGGGGTTAAGCCTGGCTGAGCGTGAATCACTGACGATCAAGGCTATGCGCGAGGGCGCGGAGGTGGTCTTTCAAGCAGCACTGTTTGACGGCACATGGGTCGGGTTTGCCGACTTCTTGATCCGGGTCGAGCGCCCCAGCGTGTTCGGCAGTTGGTCCTACGACATTGCCGACACCAAGTTGGCTCGACGGCTCAAAGTCCCGGCGTTGCTGCAGATGGCGTCGTATGCCGTGCGGCTGACGCAGGTGCAACGGGTTGCGCCCCGACAACTCACGGTGGTCGCCGGAGACGGCACGCACTATCCATGGCGGCTCGTTGATGTGGACGCCTATGCCGCGAGGGTACGCAGCCGACTGCAGACCGCGATCGCGGATCGGCCAGCGACCGAAGCCATCCCAGTGCCCTACTGCGCCCAGTGCCGGTGGAGCCCGCGGTGTACCCAAGAGTGGGAAGACACCGACGACGTATGCCGAGTGGCTGGCCTACGCAGCGACCAGCGCACTCGACTTCGCGACGTCGGCATCACGACGTTGGCCGCGCTCGCGCAGGCTGGCCCGGACGATCCGCTCGTCGCGTCAGCTCTGAGCCTCAGTGCCCGGACACGCCTGTGCCTGCAAGCACAACTGCAACACGACGAGCAGATGACGGGCGTGCCGGCCTACCGGGTGTTGCCGGTGACCGAAGGCCAAGGTTTGGCTCTGTTGCCCGATCCCGATCCTGGCGACGTGTATCTGGACTTCGAGGGCGACCCGTTCGCGCCTGGCGGTCAGGGGCTGGAATACCTCGCCGGGGTGTGCGACCGGGATCGAAAGTTCTATACGTGGTGGGCCCACGACGCAGCCGCCGAAGCGGTCATGGTCCGCGAACTGCTGGATTGGCTGGTGGACCGCTGGCGCGCCCATCCGGGGATGCACATCTATCACTACGCGAACTATGAACAGGCGGTGCTCAAGCGGCTGACCGGACGTGAGGCCGTCGCCGAGTCGCAGTTGGACATGTTGCTGCGCGGTGAGCGGTTCGTCGACTTGTACTCGGTCGTGCGACAAGGTGTGCAGATCTCGAAGGATTCCTACTCGATCAAAAAGCTTGAAACGTTTTATTGGGGTGGCACACGCTCAGGTGGCGAGGACGAAGTAGATAACGCTCTGTCCTCGGTCGTCGAATACGAGAAGTGGGCTGCCTCCGACCAGTCAGACAACACGATTCTTGACCGGATCGCCGACTACAACTACAAGGATGTAGAGAGCACTCTGGACCTGCACACCTGGTTGGAGCAGCGCCGCGCCGACGTGGAGGCCACGCAGGCGACATCGCTTCCGCGGCCGGGCGAGCAGTTGTTAGACGAGGCGCGTGACAGTGACGCGATCGCGGCGGAAACCGCCCTCGCCGACGAACTGATCCAGGCCGGTGAGCCGCTGCTTGCAGGGTGCGTCGGGTGGCATCGCCGCGAAGATAAGCAGGTGTGGTGGGACTACTTCCGCACCCTTTCCATGAGTGACGAAGAGCTTGTTGAGGACCGCAACACGATCGGTGGCGTGGGCGCGCCCTACCAGGTCGGCGAGATCAAGCGTTCTTACGTCTGGCGCTATCCCTTCGATCCTCAGGACGGGCGCGTCGGCAAACAGATGGACGACGCCAGGCGACACGAAACCGTCGGCGAGGTCGTCGGTTCGGATCTCGACGAGGGATGGATCGACATCAAACGCGGCAAGGGCAATGAGCCGGTGCTGGCGACGGCCTTAGTCAGCAAGGACTGGGTCAACAACGTGGTGCTGCGCAACGCGCTGACGGCACTGGGCGAGCAGGTCCTTACCGGCGGCGGCGGCGCGGGGCGTGCCCTATTGCGGCGGAGTGTGCCAGCGCAACTGAAGGCTGTTGGCGCAGAGAGCCCCGTCGATGTGGTGCGTCGGGTGGGCGCTGCGCTCAGCAGTGAAGTCCTGGCGGTCCAAGGCCCCCCAGGATCAGGCAAGACGTATGCCGGCCAGCACCTCATCCGTGAACTGCTCGACACAGGGTTACGGGTCGGAGTCACTGCCGGGTCACACAGTGTCATCGGTGAGCTGCTGCGCAAGACCGAACGACCAGGGCTGCGCAAAGTGGCCAAGGAGCAGATCCCGCTCGACGTAGACCCCGATGATCTGATCGAGTTTACGGACTCCAACGAGAGGCTCCTCGAGGCGCTCACACCGTCGAGGTCCCGGCTGGTTGGTGGGACGGCGTGGTTGTGGGCACGCGAAGAAATGCGCGCCTCGGTCGATGTTTTGGTAATTGATGAGGCCGGGCAGTTCTCGCTGGCTAATGCCTTGGCTGTGGCCGGTGCCGCAGATTCATTGGTGCTGCTCGGTGACCCTCAGCAGTTGGCTTCCCCGTCGAACGGGATCCACCCGCACGGTGCCGGAGTGTCGGCCCTCGAGCACATGCTCGACGGTGCGCCTGTTATGCCCCCAGGCAGCGGTGTCTTCCTGGACCGCACGTGGCGGATGCACCCCGACATCACGGCGTTCGTGTCCACGATGTCCTACGACGATCGTCTCGTTGCCGCCCCTGGCCGAGAGCGACAGCGCGTGCTCTCGGTGCCCGCCGCACGTGAGGGCAGTGACGCCGTCGAGCTCAATGGCTCGGGGCTGCGTTGGGTGCCGCAAGAGCATCAAGGGTTTAGCAGCGAGAACCCCCTGGAGGCACAGGTTGTTGCGGGTCTGGCCCGACGTCTGTTGGCGGGGCGCTGGGTCGATGCCGAGGGGGAGGAACGCGCCCTGGACGCGAGCGACATCCTGGTGGTGGCTCCCTACAACGCTCATGTTGCCCAGGTCTCGGCTGTGGTCCCCGAGGGGGTTCAGGTCGGGACCGTTGATAAGTTTCAGGGCCGAGAAGGTGTTGTGGTGATCTACACCATGGCCTCATCGAGTGCGGCTGACGCTCCGCGCGGTGTGGACTTCCTCTACGACACCCACCGCCTTAACGTGGCTATCTCTCGGGCCAGAGCGCTGGCCATCATCGTCGGAAATCCTGTGTTGTTGGAGGCGCCCGTGCATAGCCCCGAGCAACTCACTGCTGTCAACGCCCTGTGCCGGTTCGTCGATGCGGCGCAGACATGACGCTGTTCGTGAGTGACGACGTGCGCGCCGCCGATCTGCGAAGAATGCGCAGATTCGCCACCGGTTTGTTGCTGCTCGCTGCGGTGATCTTCGGGCTGACCCTGGGGCGCGAGGGAGTGTGGGGATATGTCCACGCCGGGGCCGAGGCGGCCATGGTTGGTGCCATTGCCGACTGGTTCGCGGTCACCGCGATCTTCCGGCACCCGCTGGGCATACCGATCCCCCACACGGCCCTCATCCCGCGCCGCAAAGACACCCTGGCCCAAGGGCTCGAGCAGTTCATGACCGAGCACTTCCTGAGCCCGTCAACGCTGCGCGAGCGCTACCTGGACGCTGACGTGATCGCCCGCATCGGGACCTGGCTCAGCCATCCCGAGCACAGCGAACGAGTCGTCGCCGAGGCAGCGCCCTGGGTACAGGCGGTGCTGCGAGGGATCACTCGCGAGGACGCCAAAACGCTCGTCCAAGAAACGCTGATCCCGAGACTGCGCGGCGAGCCGATCAGCCCGCTTGCGGGGCATCTCATCGAAGGAGTCGTTCGTGATCGCGCCCACCACAGCCTCGTAGACCTGGCTGCGCACGAGGTGCACGCCTGGGTGGCCGCGCACCCGGAGGACGTCGCACGCATCGTCGCCTCCCGTGCGCCGTGGTGGTCCCCGACCTGGGTGGACGAGCGGGTCGTAGGGCGCGTCTATGGCGAAGCCCTCGCTTGGGCCCAAGAAGTCCGCGACGACCCCAACCACCGGGTGCGCCTTGCCCTTGATTCATACCTGGCGTCAGTGGCCGAAGACCTGCAACACGACTCGGCAACGATGGCCAAGGCCGAGGCCTTCAAAGAGCATGTGCTGGATCACCCTCAGATGGCCGAGACGGCCGTCGAGCTGTGGGAAGGCGTCAAGAGTGCCCTGCTCGAGGCCCTCGCCGATGCTCCGGGCCCTCTACGCACCCGACTGGCCAACGAGCTCGGGGCCTTTGGCCACCGACTGACCGTCGACGATGCCCTGCGCCATCGACTGGACGCCTGGGGCGCCGACGCCGTGATGGCGCTCGTTGACCAATACGGCACCGAGGTCACCGGCGTCATCACCGCCACCATCAAACGCTGGGACGGCGACCTGGCAGCGCGGCGCATCGAGTTGCACGTCGGCCGTGACCTGCAGTTCATCCGGATTAACGGCACGGTCGTCGGCGCGCTCGTCGGTTTGACGCTGCACGCCATCACCCAACTATTGACCTAGCCAGGACTCTTCCGGCCCGGCGGCTACTGGACCGTCGCTGTGGATAACTTCTGCGGTCTGGGCTGCGATCGGGCCACAGTGGCATCCATGACTTTTAAAGATCTTCCGCCGAACTGGCCTTCCTTGCCACTGACGTCACCAGACCTCGTTCACGACGTGCTGGACCTCTGCGTCAACAACACCAACCGCGCTAAAGGCGGACTGTCCGTGCTGGTTCTGCGGGATGACTTCACCTTGGCCCAGCCGGTGTTCGTGGAGGGTCCGTTGCCGCGGCTGGACCGGTTCGAGACCCTCAGATCACTCTTTAGAGCGTGCTCGCGCGAAGGCCTGGACGGATCCTTTGTCGTGGGCATCGTGCACGAACGGCCGGGGATCAGTGATGACGATCGGGCGCTACATCAGGACATGATTGACGTGTGCGCTGAGTTGGGTTTCAGGTTGGTGAGCACTCATCTCTTGAGCGAGAGCGCCACGTTGGTGCTCCCGATGGCGCGTCTGGCGGCGTGAGAGATCGACGAGCCGGTGTCGTAAATCGTCGGGTTTCGGGACTGATGCCGGTTCGCGTCGGCTGGCTCCTTTAGTCTGAACGGCGTGAGCAGGGCACCGAGAGACCTCACCGCCCGGGCAGCGGCGGTTCCCTCCACCATCCCCTACCCGGGTGATCTGCCGGTGGCGGCTCGTAAAGCGGACCTCCTAGAGGTGATCGCGGCCCACCAAGTGGTCATCGTCGCGGGGGAGACGGGCTCGGGCAAGACCACCCAAATCCCCAAGATGTGCCTCGAACTCGGGCGCGGCATCACCGGCACCATCGGACACACGCAACCCCGACGCATCGCCGCACGCGCGGTCGCCGAACGGATCAGTGCTGAGCTTGGAGTCGAGTTGGGCACGACCGTCGGTTATCAGGTCCGGTTCACCGACAAATCCAGGCACGACACGTTGATCAAGGTGATGACCGACGGCATCGTCCTCTCGGAGTTGCACCGAGACAAGATGCTCAGCAAGTACGACACGTTGATCATCGATGAGGCGCACGAGCGCAGCCTCAACATCGACTTCATCCTGGGCTATCTCAAACAACTCTTGCCCACGCGCCCCGACCTCAAGGTCATCATTACGTCGGCCACGATCGACGTGGAACGGTTCGCCGAGCACTTCGCCACCCCCGATGGCACCCCTGCCCCGATCGTCGAGGTGTCCGGGCGGACCTACCCCGTGCAGGTGGGTTATCGCCCTCTGACCCGCCCTGGCCCGCTGGCCAAGGATGGCAGCGCCACCGAGATCGAGGTCGATCAGGTCGCTGGCATTTGCGATGCGGTCGAAGAGCTGTGGACTCACCCCACCTCCAACGACGGCGGCCCGCAGGACATCTTGGTGTTCTGCTCAGGGGAGCGGGAGATCCGCGACGCCTGCGAGGCCTTAGCCAAACTCGGCCTCGGCGACACTCAGATCCTGCCGCTCTACGGTCGGCTCTCCACAGCGGAGCAGCACCAGGTCTTCTCAACCCACAGCGGGCGACGCATTGTGGTTGCCACCAACGTCGCCGAGACGTCGTTGACTGTCCCTGGCATCCGGTATGTGGTGGACACCGGCACCGCCCGCATCTCGCGCTACAGCCAGCGCCTCAAAGTCCAACGCTTGCCGATCGAGCCCATCTCACAAGCCAGCGCCAACCAGCGCTCCGGGCGGTGCGGACGCCTCGCCGACGGCATCGCTATCCGCCTGTATGCCGAAGACGACTTCAATGCCCGCCCCGAGTTCACCGACCCCGAGATCGTGCGCACCAACCTCGCCAGCGTCATTTTGGCCATGACCGATCTGGGGCTGGGCCGCATCGAGCGCTTCCCCTTCCTGCAGCCCCCTGACTCGCGGCAGATCGCCGACGGAGTGCGGCTGCTCGAGGAGCTTCAGGCCATCAACCCCGATGCCCCGGCGGATGTCCCGCGCAAGCGACTGACGGCATACGGAAAAGCGATTGTTGCCTTGCCGGTGGACCCCAGGTTGGCCCGGATGCTCGTCGAAGCCGACCGCAACGGTGCCCTCGCCGAAGTGCTGGTCATCGCCAGTGCCCTATCGATCCAAGACCCCCGCGAACGGCCTACCGACAAGCAGGCCCAAGCCGATCAGCAACACGCACGGTTCAAGGACGACGACAGCGATTTCATCACCCTGCTGAACCTGTGGAAATACCTCAAGGACCAACAAAAAGCCCTGTCGGGCAGCGCCTTCCGGCGGATGTGTAAGCGCGAATATTTGCACTACATGCGAGTGCGTGAGTGGCAAGACCTGCACAGCCAGGTGCGTCGGGCCACCAAAACCCTCAAACTCACCCTCAACGAATCACCCGCCACCCCCGAGCGGATCCACCAGTCGCTGGTGCCCGGTCTGCTCTCCCTCGTCGGCCTCTACGACCGCGACAAACGCGAATATATCGGCGCCCGGAACGCGAAGTTCCACATTCAGCCCGGCTCGACGCTGCATCGCAAGAACCCCGACTGGGTGATGACCGCCGAGCTCATCGAGACCACCCGGCTGTGGGCGCGCGTCAACGCGCGCATAGACCCCTCCTGGATCGAAGCGGCCGCCGCACACCTGGTCAAACGCTCCTACGCTGAGCCGCGCTGGTCCCGCAGCCGAGCCAGCGCCATTGCCAGCGAGCGCGTCACCTTGTACGGCGTGCCGCTGGTCGCCGGGCGCGCGGTCCCGTTGGGCAAGATCGACCCGGTCACCGCCCGTGACTTGTTCATCAGGCACGCGCTGGTCGAGGGCGACTGGGAGACCCGGCACGAGTTCTTCCACCACAATCACCGCTTGCTGCGCGACGTCGCCGATCTTGAGGCTCGGGCCCGGCGCCGCAACATTGTGGTCGACGACGACACCGTGGCCGCGATGTATGACGCCCGGCTGCCCGCCCACATCGTCTCCGGAGCGCACTTCGACCGGTGGTGGAAAAACGCCAAGCGCGACGACGCACAGCAGTTGACCTTCACCGAGGATCTGCTGGTGCGCGGCGACGACGGCATCAGCGCCGGCGACTTCCCGGGGACGTGGCGAAGCGGTGACGTTGAGCTCACCCTGACGTACCAGTTTGAGCCCGGCTCCGAGGCCGACGGCCTGACCGTGCACGTCCCCATTGAAGTCCTCAACCAAGTCGAGCCGCGCGGCTTCGACTGGCAAGTCCCGGGCATGCGCGAAGACGTGATCATCGCGTTGATCAAGTCACTGCCCAAAGACGTACGGCGCCACTTCGTGCCCGCACCAGACCACGCCAAGCGGGCTCTGCGCGCCCTGTCCACCGTCTCGGCCCAGTCGGCGGGGATCGATGAGGCCCTCGCCGAGGTGTTGACCTCGACCGGCCCGATGAAGGTGCGGCCCAGTGACTTCGAGGCGGCTCGGGTGCCACCGCACTTGCGCCCGACCTTCCGTATCGAAGAGACCCGCGGTCGCGGCCCCCGACAGAAGGCACGCCTCAGCGTGCTCGGCGAAGGCAAAGATCTCGCCGCTCTGCAAGCCGAATTGGCCCCGGCTCTGCGATCAACCATGGCCAACGCGGCCTCGCGTATTGAGCGCACAGGCTTGACCGCTTGGAATTTTGGGACCTTGCCGCAGACCTTCGAGCGAGCCTTCGGTGCCCGCGTGGTGCAAGGCTTCCCAGCGCTGGTCGACGCGGGCAAAGTCGTCGACATACAGGTGCTGAGCAGCCGATCCGAGGCCGACCGGGCCACGCGTCGAGGGGTACGGCGCCTCTTGCTGATCGCCACCAACCCACCATGGAAGAGGGTGCTGGCGCTGCTGAGCAACCAGCAAAAACTCAGCCTGGGGCACAACCCGGACGGCTCGGTGCCCGCGCTGCTCGACGACGTCTTGGCCGCGGCGGTGGACTCCATCGTGGCCGGTATGCCGGGCGGCTCGGTGCGCGACGAAGGCGAGTTCGACGCAGCGGTGGCCTCCGTCCGCCAGCAGGCGACCCCCACCGTGCTGGCCATCATCGAGTCCGTCGCGCCGATCCTCGACCTGGCCCGCGAGGCGTCATCTCGCATCGAGCGCCTCACCGCGCCTGGAGCCGCGGCGATGAAGGCGGACCTCGCGGCCCAGCTCGCGAATCTGATCCGACCCGGCTTTGTCGCCGACACCGGCAGCAACCGGCTGCCCCGTCTGCGGGTTTATCTGGCGGCCATGATCGAGCGGATGGACAAGGGGGTGGCCGGCCTCGACCGAGACGGCGACCGGATGGAGCAGATCCACGTGGTGGGCGAAGAGTTCGACGCGCTGGTGACAAAATTGCCCGCACACCGCCGCCACGACCAAGACCTCACCGACATCCGATGGCAGATTCAGGAGTTGCGGGTTTCCCTTTTCGCGCAGCGCCTCGGGACGCCCGGGCCGGTGTCGCCGCAACGTATCTATGCCGCGATGGACCGGGCCGAAGACGCCACCGCCTCATAGGGTGTGTGCATGCTGAAAGTCGGATTGTCCGGAGGGATCGGGTCCGGCAAGTCGACCGTCTCGGCCCGTCTCAAAGCCCACGGTGCCGTGGTCATCGACAGTGACCTCATCGCCCGCGAGGTGGTCGGCGCCAGAACTGTGGCCTTGGCAGACATCGCCGAGCGTTTCGGTAACGACGTGTTGACCCAAGACGGGGCCCTCGACCGAGCGGCCCTCGGTGCCATCGTCTTCACCGACCCCTGCGCCCGGGCCGACCTCGAGGCGATCACCCATCCCAAGATCGCCGAGCGCACCCAGCAACTCTTCGCCGAAGCGCCGACGGACGCCATCGTCGTGCACGACGTCCCACTGCTGGTAGAGAAGTCGATGGGCGGCGGCTATCACCTCGTCGTCATCGTTGGCGCGCCCGAAGAAGTGAGGCTGCGGCGGCTCGTTGGAGAGCGGGGGATGGACCCCGCGCACGCGCAGGCCCGGATCGATAGCCAAGCCAGCGACGACGCGCGCAGAGCCGCCGCCGACGTATGGCTAGACAACACCGGCACGAGCGCGGACCTCGAAGCTGCTGTCGACGCGTTGTGGCATGGCTGCCTGGTGCCGCTGGAGATGGATGTCAGATCGCGCGCCTACCCCGGCCGTGGTGGGCCTCACAACAACTAGGGATTGAGACCTAACTCCGGCGGCGGGGCCACGGGGGGCGTACCCAATACGTGTTCGCTCAGGAATGCCATCACGACCGCGTACCAAATCTTCGCGTGTTGAGGCTTGAGCACCCAGTGGTTTTCGTGCGGGAAGTACAGGAACTGGTGGACAGTCGAGCCGTCCTCGGCCGCTGGAAGGCCCGACTTCGCGAGCAGTTCGTACCAGAGTCGCAAGCCTTCGCCAATGGGCACGCGGTAGTCCTTGTCCCCATGGATCACCAACATCGGTGTGACGATCTGCTCGACGAAGCGGTGTGGCGAGTTATCGAGCGACATCTGCTCACTCATCTCGCGCTGCCAGTAGAACGCAGCGTCGGTGGTGGGCCCGAAACCATCCAGAGCCCACAGCGAGGCGTGTGTCACGATTGCCTTGAAACGGTCGGTATGGCCCGCTATCCAGTTGGCCATGTACCCGCCGAACGACCCGCCGAGGGCCGAGGTGCGATCCTCGTCGATGTCGTGGCGAGTGGTCACCTCGTCGGTCAAAGCCATGAGATCGGTGTACGGCGCGCCGCCCCAGGCACCCCACCCGCGTTGGATGAACTCTTGCCCGTACCCCGTGGACAAAGCTGGGTCCGGCAACAGGACGGCATACCCTTGGGCCACCAGGACCCACGGGTTCCATCGCCACGTCCACGCGTTCCACGAACTGAGCGGGCCACCGTGAATGAAGACCAGCAAGGGAGCGGGCCCGTTGCCGCTGTGCGGCGCAGCGAGCCACCCGCGCACCACATGTCCATCGTCGGTCGTCGTGGAGACATCGGACATCGTCCCCGGCAACTCGGGCCGATCAACGGGTCCGCGCAGCGCAGTGGCTTCACCGGAGACCATGTCCAGGCGGACCACCTCGGAGGGGAAAGCAGGACTGCTACGGACCGCATACGCCACAGAGCCGTCGCTGGCGCTGGGCACCGTGAGCGCGGAGTAGGTCGAGTCCTCATGGGTGAGACTCACGACGTCGCCGCTCGCAATGTCGATGCGAAAGACCGGTCCTCGTCCGTTGTCATCGGCAAGCGCGAAAACGGCCGTGCCGTCGGGGTGCCAGGCAACCGGGGTAGGCCAGCGGTCCCACTCGTGGGCTAATGGTGTCCAAGTGCCCGTGTCGAGATCGATGAGCCACAGGAGCGGTCGCGCCGCGGAGTCCGGAGTGGTTTTGGTGGTCATGGTCACCACCGCGTGGGCATTGTCCGGGCTGATCAGCACCGACTCCACGTCGTGCTCAAGCTCATCGACCACCCGTGAGTGCTCGCCGGTGGCCACGTCGATGCGCAGCAGTATGCCCCGCTGTTCGCCCCTGGCTTCCAGCACCGAGGCGGTGGTCAGCACGAACGTGCCATCGGGGCTCAGCTGGGGAGAATGCTCGACCAAACTCACGCCTACGTCGAGACTGATGGGCCGCAGATGTTCGTCACTTGTGAGCGCGAACAACTGGGGTTGGCCAGGTCCGAGATCGTGATCCCAGAAGCGAACCGGAAAGCCCCGGTGCAGGATGGCATCGATCCCTGCGTCCCGACGTGAGGCCAACATCTCGGCGTGCTCCTGCGGGGTGCGGCTGGCCAGTAGCAACGGAGCCACCAGCACGGACGCCTGCGCCGCGCTCGCGCTGATCACGGAGCTGATGCCGCCGGCATGAGTTGCCACGACCCGGGCTTCGCCGCCGAGGGCAGGCAGTTGCCACAGGGATGTGTCGCTCTTTGCGTTTTCCTCGACCTTCGCTCCGGCCGGACGGGGAGAGGTGAAGAACAGGTCATCGTTTGCGCTGAACACCGGCGAGCTTTCGCCGCTGTCCGCACGGGTCAACCGGTGCGCGGGCGCTTGCCCGCTCGGGTCGATCTCCCACAGCGCGCTGACGTATGCCGTGTGATCGCTGTTGCGCGTGGACACCGTCGTCACAACACGGCTGCCGTCTGCCGAGCAGACCACGCCGTCCAGGCGGGTGGTGGCGACAAAAGTTTCGAGATCGTGGAAGATCGTGGCATCCCCATTGAGTGCGTCCATAGAACGGGTCTACCACTTCTTGTGACTGCGGGTCGGCTGGAATCACTCACCTGATCGGTACGTTGTGGTGTGCAAGGAGATCGACCGTCCCGAAAGGACCCTAGTGACCTCTCATTCTGAGCTTTTTCGGCTAGAAACCGACACCGCGATTCAGCCGTTGCACGCGCCTTTGCTGCATGTGTCCATCGATGGCTTCATCGATGCCGGCCAAGTCCGTGGCCAAATGACCAAACACATCCTGGACACCCTTGAGCACCGAGTGGTCGCGTCCTTCGACATGGACCAGCTCATTGACTACCGCTCTCGGCGGCCAATGATGACGTTCGACACCGACCATTGGGTTGACTACGACGGCCCCTCACTGGTGCTGTATCGCGTGCTCGATGCCAACGGCCAGCCGTTCCTGCTGCTTCATGGGGACGAACCGGACTACCACTGGGAAGCGTTCGCGAAGGCAGTGCACCAGTTGTGCCTGGCCTTCGGCGTGCGCACGGTCGTATCTGCCCACGGCATACCGATGGCCGTACCGCACACTCGGCCCGTCAGCATGACGAAATTCGCAAGCGACATCGACCTGATCACCGGCAATCAGCCGATGTTCGGGCAGGTCAAAGTGCCGGCGAGCGCCGAGTCGTTGCTGCATCTGCGCCTAGGTGAAGAAGGCTTGGCGACGATGGGTTTGGCCGTGCACGTGCCGCACTACCTTGCGGAGTCCGCGTTCGGTGATGCGGCTGTGGCCGCGATGGATGAGTTTTTGAGCCTCACCGACCTTCAGATGCCGACAGCGGACATGGTCGCAGCTGCTGGCGTCAACCGAGCCGAGATCACCGAGCAAGTCGCTGCCGCACCTGAAATCGGAGAAGCAGTCGCTGAATTGGAGAAGCGCTACGACCAGTTCCTTGAGGGTCAGCGAGCGCGCAACGTGCTTGCTGCCCAAGAAGCGGACCTGCCTTCAGCCGACGAAATTGGCGCCGAGTTCGAAGAGTTTTTGCGCGAAAGCGCCAAGGACGATCCGGCCTAGAAGCCCAGTTCGGGCTAGTACCCAGCCTCAGGCTGGGGGAGGGGGTGCAGGGAACGACGAGGGCGGCTGGGAGTCGCCCGCACCATCATTTCGGTGATCCGCGCTCGCGCTGAGGTCTGTGCTGTTGTCATGCTGATCCGCTGACTGCTGGCCTTCGTCGTGGTGATTCGGGGTCTGCTCAGGTGCGGTGGACTGATCGAAACGACCTTGCCCATACGGGGTGGCCTGTGTCTCTGGTGACTCGCGGCTCTGCCCGTAGGCGTCGCCCTGACCCTGCTGCCCGTAGGCATCGTGCGAATATCCCTGCTGCGGCATGGACGCCGGGGGTGGAGGCGATGCGTAGGGTGAGGAATACTCAGGCTGCCCTCCGCCGTAGCCCGAAGAGCCTTGAGCGGTTTTCTTTGTGTCGTTCGAGGTGCGCAGAATCGTCGCCAAGATTCCCAGGCCCAGAGCGATCACCGCAAAGATGACGCCTGTGACCAGGCTCCCGGCGCCGAGGAATCCCGGCGCTGACGTCGAGGGGGCCGACGGTCCAACGTACAGGGCGGCCGTAGTGCCCTCGCACGCCATGGAGTAACTGCCTGCGCTGAGCGAGTCGGGAGTGCGGGCAATTTCGAAGAACTCGCTCTGCGACACGTCGACGCTGAAGGTGTCGGTTGGCCGTTCCAAGGTGGTGCTCGTGGAGTCCTTCGTGGCCGCGCACACCGTTGAGGTGCGGTCGGCGTTGGAGCGTGCGTAGATCGAGGCACCGCTGTCACTGATGGTCACGGTCGCGCCGGCATTGAATCCCTGCATGTTTGGAGTCGCCACCCGGGCTAACCCCACTACGCCGAGCACGATGAGTAAAATCGCCAGCACGCCGCTCAACAGAGCGAGGGCTCCGACGACTTTGGTGGCGGTGCCACTCTTTCTGGGGGGCTCGGCGGTCTGGGCAGGTGTGCTCATGCACGGAATCTAACTCACAGGTAGCCTCATCTAAGCCTGGTGCCGCCATCGGTGCGGCATACACACGAAGGAGAAGTACATGGGTTGGTTTGGCAAAGACGACGTTCCGCAGACATCACCGCGAGAGACCGAGCCCGACGAAGACTCGTTCACTTCGCGGATGTCCATCGCCATGGTCCGCCAGGTTGTGGATCGCGGAATCGACGGAGTTGGGCCGCTCGACTCCGCCCAAGACATCGTCGAGCAGGCTCTGCGCAAGAACTCGGACCCGACGCAGGCCCTTGACGCGATCGTTAAGAGTCACCTGAAACTGGCGGCCAGTGGTGGTTTTGTCACCGGGGTGGGCGGACTGATCACCATGCCGGTGGCTTTGCCGGCCAACGTGGTGGGCTTCTACCTTCTAGCTGCTCGGATGGCCGGAGCCACGGCGCACCTTCGCGGATACGACATCGACGCACCGGCGACCCGAACCGCTTTGATGCTGACCCTGCTCGGTGCCGATGCCGACGACGTGCTGCGCAAAGTGGGCATCGTGGGCGGCGGCACGATGAGCAATGTGGCCTTGAGCCGAGTTCCGCAGGCAGCGGCAATGGTCCTGAACAAGGGCATCGGCTTCCGCGTCGCGACTCGCCTCGGCACTCGAGTGCTGGGACGGCTGGGACGCGCGGTGCCGTTGGCCGGTGGGGTCATCGGTGCGGGTCTTGACACGTACCTCATGAGGAAGTTGGCGGCGCAAGTCAAAGAGGAGTTTCCTCAGCGCTAACCCTGCGGTGGAGTTGTCCACACCTTTGGTGGTCCACAAGCGGAGAATCGAAATTCCACCGTTCGGACAAACCTGCCTGAATGACTCCATCAGCGGAACCAAAGACCAGCACCATTCACGGGCTTGCGCACAGCATCGTCGTGCTGCCCTATCAGTTGGGTTACCGGCCCACCGCATCTCTGGTGTTGCTGTGCATGGGCACGGTCGCGTCCGTAGTCGGGAGCTCGGGGCGGGTGCGGGGCTCGGTCACGCTGGTGGCCCGGGTTGATCTACCGACCTCGGGTCACCACGAAAGTGTGGTGGCCGCAATTGAGCCAGCTTTGTCTCGCACTGACGTGACGTCTCTGGTGGCCTTGGCCTTTGAAGATGGACCGCCCCAGGTCACGAACGCCGCATTGACACTGCGTCGCGTAGCCGACGCCGCCGCTACTCACACCGTGACGGTGGTTGCGAGCGCGCGGGTGCGCGGCCAGCGCTTCGCAACCGTAGATGAGGGTGGTCGAACTGGGGGGTGGGAGGATCTGCCTGCCGATAGTGACGTGCCGGCCATCGCGGACTATGTACTGGCCGGAAGGGCTCCGGCACCCGACCGGGCCGCTGTGGAGTCGGTGCTGCGACCGGCAGACGCGGCCTATGCGTCGGCAGTGCGTAGCCATATGTGCCCTGACGCGCGTGTCCGGGCTCGCGAAGCGGCGCGCATCATTTCGACAGTCATCACTGAGCCAGGTGGTCAGGCCTTGGATCTGGAGCCAGATCAGGTCGCTTGTGTGGCTCTGGCCCTTCACGAGACCACGGTCCGAGACGCCGTGCTCTCAAGACTATCGCCGCCGCTAGCGCACCCGGGAGCGCCGCTCAATGTCGCCGAACGGCAGGTCTCCCACGAGCTCGATGTTTGTGACCGCGTCGATGGGCCAGCCTGTTTCCGACTCGCGGCTCTCGCCGCATACGTGCCACGGCACCAGGCCGCACCGGTGCTGACCTTGGTGGGCTACCTGGCGTGGCAAGCCGGAGAAGGAGCGCTCGCCAATATGGCCATTGGGGCCGCGCTCGACGTCGATCCGAAATACTCGTTGGCACGCTTAGTCGACGTAGCTCTGTCCTCGGCCTTGCGCCCACCCCCGCCGGTGTAGCCTCGGCACGACTAGCACTAGGCGTTCAGAGAGGGATCAATGACGATCGTTGTTGGATACGTGCCCACCCGCGAGGGGCGCGCAGCCTTGGATCGAGCTGCCCAAGAGGCGCAGTTGCGGCGGGCGCCGCTGGTGGTGGTGAAGTCAGCCAGCACCGGGCGCGAAGTCGATGCGAGTGAGACCCACCAGATCGACGCCCAGTTGGCTTCGATTGCGCAGAAGCTGCACAGCGAAGGCATCGAGCATGAGGTCCGGACGTTGGAGGGTCGCGTGGACCCAAGCGATAACCTCATTGCTGTCGCGGAGGAGACGGGGGCGAGCTTTATCGTTATCGGGTTGCGTCGTCGCTCTAAGGTGGGCAAGTTGTTCCTGGGCTCACATGCCCAACGAATTTTGCTCGACGCGGCCTGTCCGGTCCTCGCGGTCAAGGCCGCGGACTAGCGACTTTTTGGCCTGTGGGCAAAGCATCAGGCTGAAGGGTTTTATAATGGGGATATCCCGATTGGTTGTAGCGATCGATTGGCCCACCCGACAACCTCCCATCATGCGAAGTTCGGCCGTGCCCGTGTGTCTTTTCACTGCGCCGAACGTGATCCCCCGCGCCAGTTTGTGGCGCAGAAAGTCGTTGGTGCACCTCGTGACATCCGCAACCACCAAGGCCTCCGGAACCGTCAGCAAAGAGCTCCCTAAGGAGTTTGCTGCCCAAGAGCTGCGCGATCTGCTTGTGCAGGGCCAAGACCAAGGCTTTCTGATGTTGGCCCAGGTGCGAGAAGCCCTCGAGACCTCCGGTTTGCCGAAGAAGGGTCAGACCACGGTGTTGAGAACCTTCAGCGACCAGGCGATCGAGGTGCGTGAAGACGCCACCAGCGAGTTGCCGACCGCTAAGAAAACCACCGCGAAGCGTGCCACGGCAGTCAAGAAAACAGCTGCAGTGCGTGAAACTGCGAGTGCAGCAGCATCCAGCCCGGAGGCTGACGAGGCCACGCCCGCAGCCAAGGCGGTACCCCGCAAGCGCGCGGCCAAAACTACTGCCGCAAAGGCAGCCACTAATGGCGGTCCCACTCAGGAGAACGTCACGCAAGAGAACGCCGCCGGCGCTGGGGCGAAGGAGGCCCCCGCCAAACGCGCCCCGGCCAAGCGGGCCGCAGCAAAAACGACCGCCGCCACCAAGGCCGTCCCCAACACCACTGAAGCCGCAGCCACGTCGGACGGTGCCACCTCTGTGGGCACGACCCGCGCAGCAGCGAAGGCTGCTGCGGGAGCCGCGCAGGCTAAGCCCACCCGCAAACGCGCAGCGAAGAAGACGGCAGCCTCCAAGGAGTCACTGCCGACCGAGACCACGGCCGAAGACAGTGATCCGGACGATGAGGACGAGGATACCGGGACCGGCGATGTCGTCGAAGACGGTAAAAGTGTGGGAGCCAAGACCCCGGCTCAGTCCACGTCCAAGACCGTCCGTGAGGACAACAGTTTCGTCGTGTCCACCGGCGACGACGATGACGCGCCGGCTCAGCAGGTTGTCACTGCCGGTGCCACCGCCGACCCGGTCAAGGACTACCTGAAGCAGATCGGCAAGGTTGCCCTGCTGAACGCCGAGCAGGAAGTCGAGTTGGCCAAGCGGATTGAGGCCGGTCTCTTTGGTGAAGAGCGCCTCAACTCCGGCGACAAGTTGGACGCCAAGCTCAAGCGCGAGCTCTGGTGGATCTCGGCCGACGGCAAGAACGCGAAGAACCACCTTCTCGAGGCCAACCTGAGGCTCGTAGTCAGCCTGGCTAAGCGGTACACCGGGCGAGGCATGCTTTTCCTGGACCTCATCCAGGAGGGCAACCTTGGCTTGATTCGGGCCGTAGAAAAGTTCGACTACACCAAGGGTTACAAGTTCTCGACCTACGCCACATGGTGGATCCGTCAGGCCATCACGCGAGCGATGGCAGATCAAGCGCGCACCATCCGCATCCCCGTTCACATGGTGGAGGTCATCAACAAGTTGGCCCGGGTGCAGCGTCAAATGCTTCAGGACTTGGGACGAGAGCCCACCCCTGAGGAGCTCGCTGCGGAATTGGACATGACCCCTGAGAAGGTCGTCGAGGTCCAGAAATACGGGCGAGAGCCTATTTCACTGCATACCCCCCTCGGTGAAGACGGAGACAGTGAATTCGGTGACCTGATCGAGGACTCCGAGGCGGTCGTGCCCGCAGACGCGGTGTCCTTCACGTTGTTGCAGGAGCAGTTGCATTCCGTCCTGGACACGCTCTCGGAGCGTGAAGCGGGTGTGGTGTCGATGCGATTCGGTTTGTCCGACGGCCAGCCCAAGACTCTCGACGAGATCGGCAAGGTCTACGGCGTCACGCGTGAGCGCATTCGTCAGATCGAGTCCAAGACCATGTCGAAGTTGCGCCACCCGTCTCGCTCGCAGGTTCTGCGCGACTACCTCGACTAATCGCGACCCGCGCGGCGGCGCGTCCACTGCGCCAACCCCACAGCGCCGCTGCGCGGGACCAAAGCAGCCTTAGTCCGCACGTGCCAGGGGGCGCGCGCGCGCACCGTGTCCACGACGGTGAGCACGTCAGAGGTCACCTGGTCTTCGTCTATAGTCAGCCCCCGGGGGGCGGCATACCTCGTGTCTTGCAGGCGCGCGGTCACTCGGCCAAGAGCTTGTGTCGCGGTCGAGTCCAAGGATGTGCGCTCGGCGTAGTGGGCGTGCATCGCCGCGGGGCTCTGAGGGCCCGGGTCCTCGACCCCTAGATCAGTCAAGGACCGCGTCAATACCAGCCATTGGCTTTCGACGTACTCGGTTGCGGTCTGAGCTTGACGCGACTCTCGTCCGCGATACCACCGTCCGGCCAGCGGCTGCGCGCAGAGCGCGACGCCCAGGATCAACAACCCCACCCAAACCCATCGCCACTTCACGATCCAATCGGTGACTGCTTGCCACCATGAGTTGTCCGACGTGTTGGGGGTAGGTGGCTCTACGGTCGGTGGGGCCTGCTCGCTAACTGCCGGGACTTCCGCAGGGGCCGTCGGCGCTGTTTCCGGCTGCGTCAGCGTCGGCGCAACGCCAGTGCGTACCCCTGGAGTGGGCTCAAAACGCGTCCACCCCAGGCCGTCAATGTAGAGCTCGGGCCATGTGTGTGCGTCTTTCGCCCTGACCCTGCGACTTCCGTCGCTTTGGACCTCACCGGGAAGGAAGCCCACCGCCATGCGTGCCGGAATACCTTCGGAGCGCGCGAGCATCACCATCGCGGTGGAAAACTGCACGCAGTAACCTTGTCGCGAGGCGAGGAACTGCGTGATGGCATCGCCGGAAACGTCGGGATCTCGTGGCGCAAGGGCCAACGAGTAGGTGTAGCCCGAGCTGCGGAAATGCTCCTGGACCAGCCGGCCCACCTCGAGGGGGTCGGCTTCGTCGCCGAGGATTTGTTGGCCAAGGTCGGTGATAGCGGCCTGGCTCTGGCTAGGCACCTCCAGGAGGGCAGGCGTGGCGGAGCCGATCGCCTCAGCGCTCGGACCCGGTGGCTCGACGGGGCCGTCGGGGGCGATGTCGACATACCGCGCGACGTAATCGTCCACCGGTGCATTGACCAAGACCGCGTTGACGTCTTCGTTGTATTCGAAGGACGGCCCATCAATAGACAGGGAGGTGGTCGCAGCGGGAATCGCCAGGTGCGGAGCCCGCAGATTGTTGACCGTCACCGAGACCTCTTCGGCAGAGCCGACCACGTCTGCTGAGACGCCTTGTGCAGCGGGCAGGTCAGGACCGTTGATCGGCGCGCCGCCACGCTCCGGTGCTACCCAGGTTTGACCGTCGAACTCCTCGGTGGCAGTGACCCGAAGGGGCTGCAACAGGCGAGCCGTCGAGGTGTACTCCAGGACCGGGGACTCCGACTGGTTTGCTAGGTCGGCACCCGGATCCATCGTCTCGGTGAAGCTGACTTGCCCGGCACCCAGGTTGCGGCCGTTCGCTTCCGGGTTGCGTCCCAATCCGTCGGCGAAGAAGGTCGGCGGTAGGTGGGGCAGTAGCGCGGCGGCGCCTAGTGCGGCACACAGGCCAAGCACCCCTAGGGTCTGCGCCAGCGCCCGGTAGGTGCCGCCGAAGCGAGGTCGCGCGCCAAATCCCTGGTTGTCCGCAGAGGGCCAACGAGCCAGTAATCGGTCCGACTGCTGAGCCATCATCATCATCCAGAGGGCCGCCGTCACCAAAAAGAACCAGGGCGCCAGGGCGCTGCCGTTGTTCGAGACGGAAACAAAAAACGCAGCCACAAGGGGGAGCCCCGCGATAGCCGGGGCCGCACACGTCAACGCCAAGGCGTCCACCGAAACTGCCGTCAGCACCAACACTGCGACGACGAGGAACGCGACGCCGGTGGTTGTGGGTGCCGGTGCGGCGAATTCGCGCAGGACTTCCCCCGCCTCCGCGAGCAGCTCCACGGCCAGCGACGCGCTATCGGCGGTGGGAAAAATGAGCCACAGGGTCCCCTGCAGATACATCCCGCACAGCGTGAGCGCGCCCACCAACACTTGGCTCACAACGATCAGGGATGGCAGCGCGCGTAGGCTCCGCAAGGCGGCCCCGGTGATAACGACCAACGCCACCGCACCGACTGCGTTGAACAACCATGACTGTTCTTGCAACAAGGTGGTCAGCGGCCAGCCGACCGACAGGGTCGCCAACCCCGCCACAAGAGTCTCGGGCCATAAGCCACGCTGCACGTTCATGACCGCACCGCCAACGCAGACATGTGTTGCAGCTGCGCCCAGGCCGACTCGATGCTCGTGCCAGAGGTGCATACCGTGGTGGTCCATCCAGCCTCACCCAGGACCCGCGACTGTGCCGGTGGTGGCGGCACGTTGTCGGCTGGTGTGTTGGGAGCAAGATCGGCACCGAAAGCCGCCCGGTCCAGAACGAAAGCAACGGCGGTGGACCCGTGCTCGCGGATCGTGGCCAAATGCCTGATGTCTTCGGCGTCATGAGCCACGATGGCAGCCACGGCCAGTACCCCGCCCGAGGTAAACGAATGGGCCGCGCTGGCCACTGCCTCCAACCCCACGTCATCCTCACGCTCGGCCCGCGCGAGTGTATCTAAAAGGGTGTCGAGGTCCATCGGGTGTGCGGCGGCACCATTGCTGATCGTGGGTGTGCTCAGAAGATGGACGACGTAGCCATCCATCAGCAGGGTGCGGCCCACCGACGCGAGCACGGAGATGGCGTACTCGAACGTCGCACTGGCGGCGGGGGCGCGGCCGTGCGCTGCACTGCGAGAGTCCAGCAGGAGAACGGCGCGGCGCCGGGCCGGGCGGTCCTCCTGTCGCACCATCAACTCGCCTCGATGAGCGGTGGCCGGCCAATGGACTCTTCGCAGTTCGTCGCCCTCACGGTAGTGACGAATGCTGACGTCGTCCTCACCGTGCAACGCAATCATCTGCGGCCGTTCCCCCTCGCTACCCCGACCCTGCGGCACAGACCGCTGATGGCTCAGCTCATAAACGCGAGGCAGCACCACGACCTCGGTGGTGCTGGACAGTCGAACGGCGACATACGTCAAACCGAAAGGATCCCGCTGACGCAGGCTGAGCGGCCCTAGCCGGTAGGCCCCTCGATGTGAGCTGCGCACCCGATATTTCAGGGTCCGCGTTTCACCTCGGTCGAGGGAGCGCAACACAAAGCGCGGACGGTCCCCGAGGTGCACGTCGACCTGCTCTTGGGCCAGATACAACGGGGTGCGCCGCGGCCCTACATTCTGGAAGGTGGACTGCACGAGCCCCGGCTCGTCAGGGTTCAACCGGGCCGGAGTGATCGCGCGCGACACGGCCAACTGGGGAGGGCGCCGTCGGGCAATCACCAACGCTAGAATCGGGAGTGCAGCCAGCAGGATGCCGACGCGGGTGACGTCGGGGTATCCCGAGAAGGTCCCGGCCAGGACGGCGCACAAACCGACCACGAAGAACGACATGCCACGTGGAGTCAGCACCTGCCATGGGCTCATCGCTGGTCGCGGCTCACGCAGTGGTGACCGGCGTCGTCGACAAGACCTCGGCGACGATGTCCCCGGCGGAGCGGCGCGCCAGTTGCGCCTCGCCGCTCACCAGCACGCGGTGCGTGAGGATGGCCGGCCCAAGGAACTGGACGTCTTCGGGCAGAACATGGTCGCGGCCCGACAGTGCTGCGTGGGCTTTGGCGGCCCGAAGTAACTGCAAAGCCGCACGCGGGGACGCGCCCAAGCGCAGATGAGGGTGCTGGCGCGTTGCCCCGACAAGGCCCACGACATAACTGCGCAAGGCGCGCGAGGTGTGAAGATGGCGCACTGCCGTGATTGCCTCGCCGACCGTTGCGGCATCAGTGACGGGACTGACGCTGGCCAGCGGGTCGACTTCGCCGTGCGACGACAACATATCCAACTCGGCCGAGGCCGACGGATAGCCTAACGAAATACGAGCCATGAAACGGTCGCGTTGCGCCTCGGGAAGGGGGTAGGTGCCTTCCATCTCGATGGGGTTTTGGGTTGCCATCACCATAAAGGGGGCTGGCAGGGCATGGCTTTCCCCGTCGACGGTGACCTGACGCTCCTCCATACATTCCAGAAGGGCCGACTGGGTTTTGGGGGAGGCCCGGTTGATCTCATCACCGACGACAAGGTTGGCGAAGATGGCGCCGGGTCGGAACTCGAACGATCGAGTGTTCTGATTGAACACGCTGACGCCGGTGATGTCGCTGGGCAGCAGGTCTGGGGTGAACTGGACACGACTCACGTCGCAGTCGATGGCTCGCGCCAGCGACTTGGCGAGCATGGTCTTCCCGACTCCAGGAACATCTTCTAGTAGCAGGTGACCCTCAGCAAGAAGGACGATCACTGCGGTGCGGATGGCGCTGTCTTTGCCTTCGATGACAGTTGCGATCGACTTCTGGATGTCACTGGCGAGTGACTTCACGGTTTCTAGATCGGCGTGCGTTCGCTGACCGGTCATCGCCACGTTCGTACCCATTCCGTGAGTTTGCCTTATCTCACTGTGAGATCCCAACGCATCCTTTAGCACCCGATACGAAATTATCCCCCACCCAAATACAGGGCGCTGACCTGCGACAATAATCTCCGACAAAGAGAGAACAGGCCCAAATTCATACTGGAGTGGGGGGAAGTGGGGTACGGTGGGGCACCGCATCGATGTAAATGGTCAGCCGACGAAAGGGGAGTGCCGATGTTTCTCGGTACACACACCCCTCGTCTGGATGACAAAGGCCGGATCTTCCTTCCGGCTAAGTTCCGCGATCGCCTCTCGACGGGGCTAGTGATGACTCGTGGGCAAGAGCGATGCCTGTACGTCTTCGCTATGGGGGAGTTCGAGCGCATCGCTACTTCGATGCAGTCCACCCCCACCACCAATCGTGCCGTGCGCGATTACCAACGTGTCTTTCTCTCCGGTGCCTCGGACGAGATCCCGGACAAGCAGGGTCGCGTGACGATTCCTTCGACGCTTCGCGACTACGCCGGGTTGAGTCACGACTGCACGGTCATCGGTGCGGGGTCGCGACTGGAAATCTGGGACTCGGCGGCCTGGACGGCATACCTGGAACAGACCGAGCAGGCCTTTGCTGATCAATCGCAGGAGGTCGTTCCCGGAATTCTCTGATCGACGCCGCCAGCTGGTCTTGACCGGTGGCCTCTCTCCGATGGTTGTTCGTCCCGATGCCACTTCCCCGGCATCGGGCCCGACACCTCCGGCGGGAGACCAACAGCCAGGACCGCAGCACCCAGCAGCAGCACCACAACACCAACACCAGCACCAACCCGCACCCCTTGAAGACGGAGCGACATGACGCACGATCGACCAGCACAGGACCGGCATACCCCGGTCCTGTGCGAGCGTGTCGTCGACATCCTCGAACCTGCACTCCAGGAGTCGGGGGCGATCATGGTCGACGCCACCCTAGGCATGGGTGGGCACGCCGAGCGTGTCCTCGAGCGCTGCCCGGCGGCGCGAGTTGTCGGCATTGATCGCGACCCGCAGGCGTTGGAGTTGGCTGGCGCTCGTTTGGCGCGTTTCGGTGACCGATTTACCGGGGTGCACGCGGTGTATGACGAGGTGCCCGAGGCCCTGGAAACCCTCAACCTAGCCAGCGCGCAAGCGGTGCTCTTCGATCTCGGGGTGTCGTCCTTGCAGTTGGACGACCTCGACCGAGGCTTCGCCTACCGTGCTGACGCGCCCTTGGATATGCGGATGAACCAGGAAGAAGGGCTGACCGCCGCCGAGGTGCTCAACACCTACGACCAGCCTGCCCTCGAACGCATCCTGCGCGACTACGGCGAAGAACGCTTCGCCCGCAAGATCTCGCGCTCCATCGTCAGGCGTCGGGAGAGCGAACCCTTCGCACGATCGGCCGCACTCGTCACGCTGCTGACCCACGCAATCCCCGCGGCCTCGCAACGCTCCGGGGGGCATCCGGCTAAGCGCACGTTCCAAGCCTTGCGAATCGAGGTCAATAGCGAGCTCTCGACCTGGGACCGGGCGCTGGAGCGCACTCTCGAGACGTTGCCGGTCGATGGTCGCGTTGCTGTCTTGGCCTACCACTCGCTTGAGGACCGCATCGCCAAGCAGGCGCTGGTGAAGGCCTCGAGCAGTTCAGCACCACCCGGCTTCCCGGTCGAGCTTCCCGAACAACGACCGTGGATGCAGCTCTTGACCCGAGGAGCCGAGAAGGCTACCCCCGCCGAGATCGAGTCCAACCCGCGCGCCACCTCTGTTCGATTGCGAGCAGCAATGCGTATCCGCCTCACCACCACCGGAGAAAAGGCACGTCGATGAGCCAAATGACCGCCACCGCCCCTCGTTACCTACCACCCGCCCGTCGAGGTCGCGCAGTCGGTACGCCGCAGCGAACGCCGCTTCGTGTGGTGCAAGCCGTGCCTATGCCGGTGCGTCACCTATGGTTTGCGCTTGGCCTGGGTGCGTTGGTCCTGTCCGGGTTGATGCTCATGCTGATGCTGAATATCGCCCGGGCGGAGGGCTCCTTCACCCTGAGCGACCTTCGAGCCGACCATGCGATGCTCGAAGCCGAGCAGGCGGCACTGGCCAGCGAGGTCGCTGACCTGTCGTCTCCGGCGACTCTGTCGCAGAAGGCCGAGAAGCTCGGCATGGTGGCCTCGCCGTCCACCGCGACCTTGCGCCTATCCGACAATCAGGTTCTCGGCGTGGCGGCCCTAGTCAAGGGAGGCAAGACCTTTACCGTTAACTTGCCCGGGGCCACCAGCGCCGATGGGAGCCAACCAGCGGGAGAGTGATGGCGGCGCGTACACGGGGTTCATCGACTCTTATCACGCACGGGCGCGGGGTGGCGCATCCTCAACGACGAGCGTGGGTACTGCTCTTGGGCACCTTGATGGTGTTCAGTCTTTTTGCCGCCCAGTTGGTTCGGTTGCAAGGTCTGGACGCCGCTTCGGTATCGGCAGCGGCGGTAGACGATCGACTCAACGAGGTCACGATCGCTGCGCCTCGCGGCTCAATCACCGACGTGTCCGGGCAGCCGATCGCTTTTGATGTGGAACGCAAGGACGTCACCGGGGACCCCGTCAACGTCGAACTGTTCCGCAAGAACAAGGCAGACACGCCCGAGGAAGACAAAGGCATCTCGGGTGCTGCAGCCGAGATCGCGGAGATCACGGGCGAGGACGCCGAGGATCTCGAGGATGCTCTGAACAAGGCGCCGGGGCGTTTTACCTATCTTGTCAAGGACGTTTCGCCGTCGGTCTGGCACGACATCGACGCCCTCGGCATACCTGGTGTGGCCGCCGACACTGAGCACAAACGTCAGTACCCCCTGGGCCCAGCCAGCGCACCACTGCTGGGTTGGGTAGGTGCCGGTGATCAGCCTGCGGGGGGGATCGAGCGCGTCCGCGACGAGCAATTGAGCGGCACCCCAGGCAAGCGCACGGTCGAGCTTGGCGGCAAGGGAGAAGTCATCACGACCGGCACATCGGTGGACACCCCGGCGCTGGCCGGCGCAGATGTCCAACTCTCGATCGACTCAGACGTGCAGTGGTACGCCTATGACGCCGTAGAGCGCCGGGTTAAAGAGGCCAAAGCCTTGTCCGGCTACGCCATCGTGATGGAAGCAAAAACCGGCCGATTGGTAGCCGCTGCAAGTTATCCTAGTTTCGACCCAAGCAAGCCTACGCAAGAAGCCGATTCTATGCGGAACCTTTTGGTCGAGGACGTCTACGAGCCAGGATCCACAAGCAAGCTCATCACTGCCGCTGCGGCGCTGGAGGAGGGTCTCGTGACGTCGCAGACACCGATTGAGGTGCCTGTTCGGCTTCCGCGCGCGGGCCGGGTCTTCAAAGACGCCGAGGAACACCCGATCGAGTACCTCACCTTTGCTGGAGTGCTGGCCAAGTCGAGCAATATGGGCACCATCTTGTATGGCGAGAAGATCAACGACGACGCGTTGCACGACTATTTCACCAAGTTCGGATACGGCCAGACCACTGGGCTGGGGTTGCCCGGAGAGTCTACGGGCGTGTTGCCGGCAGTCAAGGACTGGAGCGGGAGCACCAAATTCACCGTGATGTTCGGTCAGGGGATGTCAAGCACGGCGCTGCAACAAGTAGGGGTTTTCCAAACCATCGCCAACGGCGGAGTTCACCTACCGCCGTCGGTCGTGATCGGCGCCACCGATGCGCAAGGGCGCTACAGCAGTAGTGCCGCAGCCAAAGGCAAAGAGGTGATCCGTCCCGAAACGGCGCAAAGCCTCACCGACATCCTGGAGGAAGTGACGACCCCGGACGGTACTGCTCCCATGGCGGGTGTGCAGGGCTATCGGGTTGCCGGGAAGACGAGCACGGCGTCGCGCTACGACAACGACAAGGGACGGTACAGCCGCACGACCGCCTCGTTTGTGGGTTATGCGCCTGCGGATGATCCGCGGTACGTGGTCGCGGTGACGGTGCAGCGCCCCACCGAGATCAGCATCTACGGTGGGACGATCTCCGGCCCGGTCTTTGCCGACATCATGCGATACGTCTTGCAAAGATACGATGTGCCGCCCAGCAAGGACGCGCTGGCGACGATGGAACTGGAGTACGATCCAGACGCCCCTGCACCGAACAAAGACCCGGGTGTCACGTTGGATGATGTCGCCATTAAGGACGAAAGGTCAGGTGGGTGATACCCCTGTCGCTAGACGAGATCGCCCAGGCAACGGGCGGCCGCGTCTATCCCGCTCGCGCTGCCTCGATCCTGGTCGACGCGGCGGTCGTGACGGACTCTCGAGAGTGTGTCCCGGGCAGTCTGTACGTGGCTCGTCTGGGTGAGCATGCCGACGGGCACGACTTCGTCGGGGGCGCCGCGGCCAGGGGAGCCGTCGCAGCGCTGACCGCCCGCGAATTGCCGGACCTACCGTGCGTCGTCGTTGACGATGTCGGCGACGCGTTTGCAGCGCTCGGTCGGGAAGTGGTCGACCGTTGTCGCGCCGAGCGCGGCCTCAACATCGTCGGGATCACCGGGAGCTCGGGGAAGACCTCCACCAAAGACCTGATGGCCCAGGTGGTCGCTCGCCTGGGCAAAACCCTGGCCCCACACGCCTCATACAACTCTGAGGTAGGCGTGCCCTTGACGGTATGCCGACTGCACGGCGACACCGACTACTTAGTTGCTGAGATGGGTGCCTCAGGGGTCGGACACATTGAGTACCTCACCAAGATCGCTCCTCCAGATGTGGGCGTCGTGCTCAACATTGGCTCGGCTCACTTAGGCGAATTCGGCTCTCGGCAGGCCATCGCCGACACTAAAGCTGCTCTTATCCGGGCCCTGAGGCCAGGCGGGCTGGCGGTGCTGAACGCGGACGAGCCGATGGTGGTCGCCATGGCCTCTCAGAGCGCCGCCCCCGTCGTTCTCGTGGGGCGGGGCGAAGGCTCCCAGGTCCGCGCGGACAACGTCGTCCTCAACGCACGGGGCCAAGCCTCGTTCGCTTTGACGCTGCCCGGTTGCGAAGCGGAGCAGGTGAACCTGTCGCTGCACGGGGAGCACCACGTCGGCAACGCCCTTTCGGTCGCGGCGGTCGCGCACTTCTGGGGGATGGGGCCTGCCGCCATCGCGCAAGCCTTGGGTGAGGCCGTGGCGCAATCGCGCTGGCGGATGGAAGTCACCGAGCGGGTCGATGGCATCACCATCGTCAACGACGCCTACAACGCAAATCCAGAATCGATGCGGGCGGCTTTGCAGGCGCTCGTCGCCATGCGGTCCAGCGGACGCGTCATCGCCGTGGTCGGCGAGATGCGCGAGCTGGGGGAGGACAGCGAGACCGAGCACGAACGGGTCGGTGCCTACGCAGCCGAGCTCGGCGTTGACAACGTCGTGGCGATCGGTCCCATGGCGGCCCCGGCGGCCCGAGCCTTTAAAACCGTGCGGTTGGACGGTGGCCTACAGATCGATTCAGTGGAGGACGCCCGCACCATCTTGGAAGACTTGCTGGTGCACGGCGACGTCGTGATCCTCAAATCCAGTCGTGATTCCGGTCTTCGGCACCTCGGCGATGCGCTGGCGACCGGTGGTGAGCGTCCGTGATCAGCGTCCTGCTCGCGGGCAGCATCTCGATGGTTGTGGCCTTGGTCGGCACGCCATTGTTCATCAAGTTCTTGGTCCGCCGAGGCTATGGTCAGTTCATCCGGGACGACGGCCCGACGTCGCATCACACCAAACGTGGCACACCCACCATGGGTGGGGCAGTCATCATTGCGGCCACCCTGGTGGGGTACTTCGTCGCCCATTTACTCATCGGCCTGCTCGGCATGCTGAATGTCGTCGAGCTCAGTGGGGTGCGCTTCACCATCAGCGGCCTGCTGGTGTTGTTCTTGATGGCAGGACTGGGGCTAGTCGGTTTCTTCGACGACTACATCAAGATCTCCAAACAACGAAGCCTGGGGCTGCGGTCCTGGGAGAAATTACTTGGCCAGACCCTCGTAGCGGTGATCTTCGCCGTCGTCGCGTTGCAATTCCCTGCCGGAGATTTCCGCCGCCCAGCGAGCACTGCGGTGTCTTTTGTTCGGGACACGTCGGTGGATTTTGCCGCGTTCGGGACGGTCGGCGGTCTCATCCTCTTTGTGTTGTGGGCCAACATTATGATTGCGGGTGCCTCCAACGGGGTGAACCTCACCGACGGGCTCGACGGACTAGCCACCGGCGCCTCGGTGATGGTCTTCGGCTCCTACCTGCTGATCGGCATTTGGCAGTACAACCAGAACTGTCAGATCAGCCCCGGCCCCAACTGCTACGACGTCCGTGATGCGCTCGACGTCGCGGTGGTCGCTTCGTGCATCGCTGGTTCGTGCTTCGGCTTCTTGTGGTGGAACGCATCGCCGGCCAAAATCTTCATGGGTGACACGGGGTCGTTGGCCCTCGGTGGTGCCCTCGCCGGATTGGCGATCGTGACCCACACCCAACTGCTGATGGCCATTCTCGGCGGGTTGTTCGTGATCATCACGTTGTCGGTGATCATCCAGGTCGGATCGTTCAAGATGACCGGTAAGCGCGTGTTCCGAATGGCACCTCTTCAGCACCACTTCGAGCTCTTAGGGTGGGCCGAGGTGACAATCGTGATCCGGTTTTGGATCATCGCCGGGCTGTGCGTGGCCCTGGGCCTGGGCCTGTTCTACGCCGAATGGGTCGCCCGTCTGTGAGTAGTGGTTATGGCATCTGAGGCTCACCTGGACACTCTGAATCACCGTGACGCCGCCTGGCCGGGGCTGCGCGTGGTGGTGACGGGGTTAGGCGTGAGCGGATTTGCGGCCGCAGATGCGCTGCTGGAGCGCGGCGCGCGCGTGACGGTCGTGGATGGCGGCTCGACAGCGCCGATTCAGGCAGAGCGCGCGAAGGTTCTGGACATCTTGGGCGCTGAGATTCGAATCGGCATCGAGCACGTCACCACGTGGCCGCAGGACATCGGTGGGGTCGATGTGGTCGTGACGTCGCCTGGGTGGCGGCCGACGCAGCCGATCTTGGCGCATGCCGGGAGCCTCGGCATACCTGTATGGGGTGAGGTTGAGTTGGCGTGGCGTTTGCGGACCCGTTACGGCGCGGCCCCTTGGTTGTGCGTGACCGGGACCAACGGCAAAACCACGACTGTTCTCCTGCTGGAGTCGATGCTGAGGGCCGCCGGGGTACGAGCCCTCGCCGTGGGTAACGTCGGCACCCCCGTGCTCGAAGCGGTGCTCCACCCGGAGCCCTTCGACGTGCTCGCGGTCGAGTTGTCCAGTTTTCAGCTTCACTACGCCAGCAGTCTGTCGCCGCTGGCCTCGTGCGTGCTGAACATTGCGCCCGATCACGTCGACTGGCACGGCTCCGAGCAGGCGTATGCCAACGCGAAGGCGCGCATCTACGCGCGCACTCAGGTCGCGTGCGTCTACAACGCCCAGGACAAAGCCACCGAGACGATGGTCGAAGAGGCCGAGGTCATCGAGGGCGCGCGCGCCATCGGCTTCACGCTTGGCATCCCAGACCGCTCGATGCTCGGCCTCGTCGAGGAGGTGTTGGCCGACCGGGCGTTCGTGGCTCAGCGCGCCGACTCCGCAGCCGAGTTGTGCACGTTGACCGACATTGACGCCACGGGTGTCCCTGCTCCCCACATGGTGGCCAACGTCTTGGCGGCGGCCGCGCTGGCGCGGGCGGCTGGAGTGCCGCCGGTCGCGGTGCGTGATGGCGTGCGTGCATTCGTCCCCGAGCAGCACCGGATCACCGAGGTCGCAGTGATCGATGACGTCCGCTTCGTCAACGATTCCAAGGCCACCAACCCGCACGCGGCTGCGGCCTCGCTGGCGGCATACCCCGACGTCGTGTGGATTGCCGGCGGTCAACTCAAGGGGGCCGATGTCGACGCGCTGGTGCAGCAAGCCGCCTCACGTCTGCGAACAGTGCTGCTAATGGGGGCCGATCGTGACCAATTGGCTCAGGCACTTGCCCGACACGCGCCCGACGTCGCTGTAGAAGAGGTGGCGACACCCGAAACTGAAGGCATGTCTTTGAACGCGCGTCGTCTGCGACTCGATGCCTTGATGGACGAGGTCATCGAGGCCGCGATCGTGGCGGCTCGCCCCGGTGACGTGGTGCTCTTGGCCCCAGCCGCCGCATCGCTAGACATGTTCGATTCGTATGAGGCGCGAGGCGACTGCTTCACGCAGGCTGTCTTGCGCCGTGCGCAGTCGGGTGCGCCATCATGACCGCGACCACGCAGCGTCCGAAATCAGTGGGCAGCCAACCGGTGCCAGCCCGCTCGGCCGGGGAGTGGCTTCGATCACCGACGGCCCCGTACTACTTGATCCTGGTCAGCGCTGCGGCGTTGGTTTCCGTCGGTTTGGTCATGGTGCTCTCGGCTTCGAGCGTGGCGGCATATGCAGCCACCGGGAGTTCGTGGGGTGTCTTCATTGAGCAGCTGGTCTTCGCAGGAGTGGGTATCGGCCTTGGCGCCTTGGCCTCCCGGGTGCCGCTTCGGTGGTGGAAGCGCCTGGCCATGCCTGGGTTGATCGTTGGCGTCCTACTTGAGGCCCTAGTGTTCAGCCCGCTCGGCGGAGGCTTCCAGGGTAACCGAAACTGGATCTTTATCGGCGGGGTGAGCGTGCAACCGTCGGAGTTCGCGAAATTAGCTCTGGTGGTCTTCGGTGCCGCGGTCCTCGCGCACAAGCGAGCGGTCATCGGCCAGATCACGCACGCCATGATCCCGTTCGTCGTCCCCGGCGCTGCGGTGCTGATCGGGCTCGTCATGCTCGGCAAAGACCTGGGCACCGCAATGATCTTGGTAGCCATCGTCAGCGGGATGCTCTTCGTGGCCGGTCTGCCGGCCAAGTGGTTCGGCGTCGTAGGGGTGTTTGCCGTGGGAGGTGTCGCTTACCTTGCTGCGGGCAGCGCAAACCGCATGCAGCGCATCGAGACATGGCTGGGGGACACCTGCACGAATGCGCAGGTGGAGGGCTGCTTCCAGAAAGTGCATGCGCAGTACGCACTGGCTGATGGTGGCTGGTGGGGGGTGGGGCTAGGGGCGAGCCGAGAGAAATGGTCACGTCTTCCGGAGCCGCACAATGACTTCATTCTGGCCATCATTGGCGAGGAGTTGGGACTGCCCGGCACGTTGCTAGTCCTCCTGCTCTTCGTCGTGCTGGCTTACTCCTGTTTTCGTATCATCTCGGCCACAAAAGACCCGTTCGTCCGCTTGGCCACGGCCGGTGTCATGATCTGGATTCTGGCTCAGGCCTGCCTCAATATCGGCTCGGTGATTGGTTTGTTGCCGATCATCGGCGTGCCTCTGCCGCTGGTGTCCAGCGGAGGCTCCGCGTTGATCGCGGCGTTGATGGGGATCGGTTTGCTGCTCGCTATGGCGCGCACGTTGCCCGGATGTTCCACCGCCCTGGCCGCGCGACCGTCGGCATGGAAGCGAACGCTGTCCGCGGTGGCGACTACGAGCAGGACCGGGCGATGAAGCCCCTGTCGGTGGTGCTGGCAGGCGGTGGGTCGGCAGGTCACGTCAATCCGCTGCTGTCGCTGGCGGATTGCCTTCGGCGGCGGGACCCAAGCACCACCATTACGGTCTTTGGCACGAGTGCCGGCTTGGAGGCACGTCTGGTGCCCGAGCGGGGATACGACCTAGTCACGCTGCCGAAAGCCGCCTTCCCGCGCCGACCGAATCGAGCAGCGCTGGGCTTTCCTGGGTCCTTGCGCGATGCGGTATCCACCGCCCGCCGCACCCTGGCGGAGGTGGAGGCTGACGTGATCGTGGGTTTCGGCGGCTACGTGGCAACTCCGGCATATCTGGCAGCGCGTCGTTTGAAGGTGCCCATCGTGATCCACGAGCAGAACGCTCGACCGGGGTTGGCCAACCGACTGGGCGCGCGGATGACGCCTTATGTGGCAACGACGTTCGCCGCAACCGCGCTGCCCCACGCGCGGATGGTGGGCATGCCGCTGCGGCACGAGATCGCCACGTTGAACCGTCAGGCAGGGCGCGAGGCGGCGATGGCCCACTTCGGGCTGGACCCGGCACGTCGCACGCTGCTCGTTTTCGGCGGCTCTCTGGGCGCCCAGCGACTCAACGAAGCCTTCTCCGCTGTCGCACCTGACTTCGTGCAAGCCGGGGTGCAGGTGTTGCACCTGACCGGCGCAGGTAAAGACGTGATCATCGACGTGGGGCCGGACGGCGGCGAAGCGCCCCGATACGTCACCCTGCCTTACACCGATCGGATGGACCTGGCTTACGCCGCTGCGGATCTGGCCGTGTGCCGCTCCGGGGCGGTCACCGTGTGCGAGCTCGCCGCCGTGGGGCTGCCCGCCCTTTACGTGCCGCTGCCGTTCGGAAACGGCGAACAGCGACTGAATGCAGCCGGAGTGGTCGAGTCAGGCGGGGGCCAGTTGGTGGATGATGGCGACGTCACGCCCGCGTGGGTGAGGTCTGCGGTGGTCCCCTTGATGAACGACCCGGCAACGTTGGCCGGCATGGCATCTGCGGCGGCACTGGTTGGCGAGCGAGATGCCGATGAGGCGCTGGCCGATCTCGTGGAGGCGGCGTCGAGCCAATCATGACGATGGCTAATTCCGGTGCCCGACCGGCCCGGTTTGACTTCCGCGAGCCCGTTCCGGCAGCGACGGCGTGGAAACACGTCCATTTCGTTGCTATCGGCGGGTCCGGCGTCTCGGGTGTGGCGTTGTTGTTCCTCGAAGCCGGAATTGCCGTCACCGGCTCGGACGCCAAAACGAGCGCGGCCCTGGATTACCTAGCCACCAGGGGGGCCGGCGTCAGCGTTGGCCACGACCCCGACCATCTGGGGAATGCAGACGCGGTGGTCATCTCCGGTGCGGTGACCGAGTCAAATCCGGAGTTAGCGCAGGCGCGGGCCCGCGGGCTCCCGGTGTTGCACCGAGCTCAAGGGATTGCCGCCCTGATCCATGGTCGTGACTCCGTGGCGGTAGCGGGCGCCAACGGCAAGACGACCACGAGCGCCATGCTTGTCTCCGCGCTAGTCGAAGCCGAAACGGACCCCGGGTTCATCATCGGCTCGCCGCTCGTTGACTACGGCACCAGCGCCTATGCCGGCAGCGGGCCGATGGTGATCGAAGCCGACGAAAGCGACGGTTCATTCCTCGCCTATCGACCGCGGGTGGCAATCGTCACTAACGTTACCCCCGACCACCTCGACTTCTATGGCGACTTTGCGGCGGTTCAAATCGCCTTCGACGAATTTGCCGCCACGCTGGGTGCTGATGGTCTGCTGGTGACCAACGCTGATGACCCCGGCTCGATCGCGCTGGCCGCCCATGCCCGACACCGAGGCCAACGGGTGCTGACCTGGGGTGAGTCGGCGGGTGCCGACCTGCGTATTCTCGACATCGTCTCGGCTGGTGGGACCACCACGTCCGTGCTGCAGTGGAATGCGGCGGTGGGGGACCGGAGCGTCGGCGACACGCGAGACCTCGTCATGCCGTTGCCGGGTCGGCACAACGTGCACAATGCTTGCGCTGCTCTCCTTGCCGCCACGGGCGCTTTCAGCGTATCGACGGCTCACGCGATTGCTGGGTTGTCTGCCTTCGGCGGAACCCGCCGCCGCTTTGAATTTGTTGCCAGCGTGGGCGGCATCGAGATCATCGACGATTACGCACACAACGCCCCCAAGGTCGCTGCGGTCGTGTCGGCCGGACGATCAATGGTTCCTGCCGATGGTCGTCTCGTGGTCGCCTTTCAGCCGCATCTGTATTCGCGCACGCGCGCATTTGCCCAAGAATTCGCTGAAGGCTTGGCGGCGGCTGACGTGGTCGTCATGTTGGATGTCTTCGGAGCACGCGAGGCGCCGGTCGCAGGGGTTAGCGGCCAATTAATCCTGGATGCCTTGGCCTCGCAGATGGACGAACGTCCCGACCGCGGGGCCCGGCCTGTCGTCGCGTATGCCCAGGACCGGGCGTGTGCCGCCGCAGTGATCGCGGATCTTGTCCGATCGGGTGACGTGCTGTTGACCGTGGGTGCTGGGGACATCACCACTCTGGGGCCTGAGGTTGTCGCGTTGCTGGAATCTCGCGATGGATAGGCGGTTTCTTCGCCGGCGCAGGGCCGGACGCTCTGCGCAGCGTAAGGTGCTGCTGTGGACCTCGCTGGTGGCGACCCTGGTTGCGGCACTCGTGATCGTCGTGGGTTTTGCCCCCGTCTTTGTCGTGGAAGACGTCGAGGTGGCCGGCGGGCCCGCACCTGTCATCGAACTCGCGCGCAGCAACGCGGCCGCCCCCATGGGCAAGCCGCTGGCTCGAATCAACACCTCCGAGATCGCGCAGCGCGTCAAGGCTGACAAGCGAGTCGAGTCAGTCACAGTGGGGCGTGGATGGCCCTCGACCGTAACCATCGCGTTGACGATGCGCATCCCTGCCGCCGTTTTGAAGCAGCCCAATCAGCCGCTGAGACTCGTGGATGCCACAGGCGTCGCCTACGAGGAAGTGGCCAGGAAACCTCCTGGCCTGCCACAGATCTCGGCCCCGAGAGGCAAGGTCGATGGTCGGTCCCTTGCGGGTGCCCTCGAAGCGGTGGCTTCGCTGGGGGAGCCGTTAAGAGGCACGGTGTCGAGCATCAACGTCACTGCCGATGGTGACGTGCGATTCACGATGGGAAGCATCGATGTCTTGTGGGGGCGCCCTGATCAGGTGCAAGGTAAGGCTGCCGCAACGTTGGCGTTGCTGGCTCAAGGAACCATCGATCCCGACGGCGGCGAGTCGTTGACTATTGATGTCACCGCGCCACAGACCCCGATTGTGACAGGCCTGCCCCTCGCACCCAGCGAATAGGTAACGCAAACCACCTCTACCTTCACTTGAGGTCAAGCCTCATGGGCAGATTGAGGCTTGCCCCGTATGCTGGGCTGCGAAGTCCTTTCGGGTTGTCACCGATAGGGACTTTCTAGACGTCACCGGTCAATGTCGGCCGCACCCCACATCTGAAAGGCGCATCGTGTCAGTAGCGCAGAACTATCTCGCCGTCATCAAAGTTGTCGGGATCGGCGGCGGCGGAGTCAACGCCATCAACCGAATGATCGAGGTCGGGCTCAAGGGCGTTGAGTTCATTGCGATCAACACGGATGCTCAGGCGCTGTTGATGAGCGACGCTGACGTGAAACTCGATGTGGGGCGAGAGCTCACCCGCGGCCTGGGGGCCGGGGCTGACCCTGAGGTGGGCCGACGGGCAGCCGAAGATCACACAGAGGAGATCGAGGAAGCCCTCCGCGGCGCCGACATGGTGTTCGTGACTGCAGGTGAGGGCGGGGGCACCGGCACCGGTGGGGCGCCGGTCGTCGCCAAGATCGCCAGGCAGATAGGTGCGTTGACGATCGGTGTGGTGACCAGGCCCTTCACCTTCGAAGGTCGTCGTCGCGCCAACCAGGCTGAGTCCGGGATTGGGGCGCTTCGCGAAGAGGTAGACACCCTGATCGTCATTCCTAACGATCGGTTGCTTTCCATTTCTGACCGCTCGGTCAGCATGCTCGACGCCTTCCGCAGCGCAGACCAGGTCCTGCTCTCTGGTGTCCAGGGCATCACCGACCTGATCACTACTCCGGGCCTGATCAACCTCGACTTCGCGGACGTCAAATCCGTCATGCAGGGTGCCGGTTCGGCGCTCATGGGGATCGGATCCGCCCGTGGTGAGGACCGCGCCGTTCAGGCAGCTGAGTTGGCTATCTCCTCGCCTCTGCTGGAAGCGAGCATCGAGGGTGCGCACGGCGTCCTGCTCTCGGTCCAGGGCGGCTCCGACCTTGGCCTCTTCGAGATCAACGAAGCGGCACGGTTGGTGCAAGAGGCCGCTCACCCCGACGCGAACATCATCTTCGGCGCCGTCATCGATGACTCGCTCGGCGACGAGGTGCGGGTGACGGTGATTGCTGCCGGGTTCGACGGCGGCGCTCCCATCCAGCGCAGTGACGATCGCGCGCTCGGCCAGGTCCAGGCTGGTGGTGGAGGTCGTTCCGCGAGCGTCTCTTCGAGCCAGGCTCGCCCGGCAGCACCGCAGCCGCAGGCCAGCCCCCCGGCAGGGGGCGGCTCGACCGGTCAAGGCGCCGCCCCGGCTAAGGCGCAAGCGCCTGAGCCCGTCGCAGCACCCAGCCCCGCCTCACCGCCGGCTCCTGAGCGGTCCGCGGCGCCTCCGCCGCGGACCGTGACCTACCAGGACGCCGAAGACTTGGACGTTCCCGACTTCCTCAAGTGAGGCAGGGGAGTGTTCCGTTGGCATGAGTCACTCCTCCCGGTCCCGCGCGCGGAGCCGGGGGACGTGGCGTGGGGCGTCAAATGGGCCGTGACAGATCGGTACGGCGGGGTAAGTCAGGGCAGTTTTGCCGAGTTCAACCTTGGCGCAGGGACCGAGGATGATGCTGGCTCGGTGGCCAGCAACAGGTCCTCGCTTGCCGAAGAGTTTGGTGTGGAACGACAAGACCTGCGGTTTATGCGGCAACAGCACGGTGAGGAAATCATGCACGTCCAGGCTGGGGACGCATCTGCCCCCGAGTGTGACGCCCTCATCACTGACGACCCGCGCGTTGCGTTGGCGGTTTTAATCGCCGACTGCACCCCCGTTCTGCTGGTGGATCGGGTCGTTGGCTGGGCGGGTGCTGTGCACGCCGGACGCGCTGGAATGACGAAGGGGCTCGTGAGGACATGTGTGCAGACGCTTCGGAAGCGGGGGGCCCACCATCTACAGGCTCTGGTCGGCCCCTCGATCTGTGGCCGGTGCTACGAGGTGCCTGAGGCGCTGCGTGCGCAGGCAAGCATTGACCACGGTGCCGCACATACGACGTCGTGGACGGGTACTCCTGCCATCGACGTGGCGGCGGGGGTGGCTCAGCAGTTGCACGAAGCGAGCGTGCCGATGACCTGGTTGCCGGGGTGCACTCGCGAATCGGACGACCTGTATTCACATCGGCGTGACCCGCATACCGGACGCTTTGCCGCAGTGGTCCGATTGATCCAGCCGGAGCGCGGATGATGTCCGTGGCTCGCTCCGACCGAGGGCAAAACCTGTACGAGTCTCTGAGCCGTGTGCAGCAGCGCATCGATCAGGCGTGTGCTCGCCATGGCCGCGAGCGAGACGATGTGACGCTCATCGTGGTGACTAAGTTTTTCCCCGTGAGTGACGTGCTGGAATTGCTGCAGTTGGGCGTGCGCGACATTGGGGAGAGCCGCGATCAAGAGGCCAGTGCCAAGATCGTTCAATTGCGGGCGGGATTGGCCTCGGCTCCGATGCCCAACGTGCACATGGTCGGTCAAGTGCAGACCAAGAAGGCCCGGTCCATCGCGCGGTATGCCGACGTGGTCCACTCCATTGATCGCGTCAAGGTGGTCCACGCCATGGATCGTGCCTGCGCGCGCGCCGTGGAAGAGGGAGAGCGACACACTGCTCTCGACATTCTGGTGCAGGTCGACCTCGGCGAAGGGTCGGACGCCGGGCGTGGGGGAGCGCTGCCCGATCAGGTATCAGACTTAGCCGATGAGGTGAATCGGTGTGAATCACTGCGGCTATGTGGAGTAATGGCGGTCGCCCCGGCTGAAGCGGCTGATAACGAGCGCGCCTCATCCGCAGCTTTTGCGAGGCTGGCGCAGTGTCACCAAAGCGTGTTGGCCGCGCACCCGGGTGCCTCGTGGTGCTCGGCCGGGATGAGCGGCGATCTAGAGTGGGCCGTTGCCGCAGGAGCGACACACCTGCGTGTCGGGAGCGCAATCCTCGGATCGCGCCCCCGTGCGCGGTAGCGTCTGCCTCGACCGAAGCGACGCCATGAGGCGGCTTTCACACGCAACAAGGAGTCCGTCGAGATGGCTGGGGCACTGCGAACGACGATGGAATGGCTCGGCCTCGCTGAGGTCGAAAGCCGCTACGACTACGACGAGAATGCAGAAGGCGCGCATGACGAGACTCGTCGTACCGCCGACAACCCACCCGCGCGGCCTGTTACTGAAGCCAGCAGTCGCGGCGCAGAGGTTACGCAGTTGCCCCGACGCACACCGGTCGCTCGGGTCGTTCAGGAGCCGGAGGCAGGCGAAATGAATCGCATCACCACGATCCACCCCCGCACCTACAACGAAGCCAAGAACATCGGAGAGTCTTTCCGTGTCGGCACGCCGGTCATCATGAACCTGACCGAGATGGAAGACGGCGACGCGAAACGTCTCGTCGATTTCGCGGCAGGTCTTGCCTTCGGTTTGCACGGATCCATTGAGCGCGTGACGGCCAAGGTGTTTCTTCTCTCGCCTGCGCATGTCGAGGTCGACGGTGCGACGGAGACGGGTCAAACTCAACAGGGTTTGTTCAACCAGAGTTGAGAGACACTGACGCATGATCATTAGCCGTCTGCTGGATACCATCCTCTTCTTGTACTTCATCGTCCTCATCGGGCGGCTGGTTTTCGACTGGATCCAAGTGTTCTCGCGCGATTGGCGGCCCACTGGTGTGGTGTTGGTCGTGGCCGAAGTCATCTACAGCCTGACCGATCCGCCGCTGCGCGCCTTGCGCAAAGTGATTCCTCCGCTGCGCCTCGGGGGAGTTGCGTTGGACCTCGCCTTCCTCGTGCTGATTCTGGGCGTCAGCATCGCTCGGGCGTTTGTGAGCCGTATTCCGTTCTAGTACTGACAAGATCAATCTGACCTCGGTGGTCGGATATGGTGTGACCGATTGCGAAGCGAGCCGCGATAGTTCGTCGCTGTGACGACTATCAATACGTTGATGAGGTGAATCATGGCGCTGTCCCCCGAGGACGTCATCAAGAAGAGTTTTACGTCGCCCCACTTGCGTCGTGGATACGACGAGACCCAAGTGGACAACTTCTTGGACGAGGTGGTGGTTGAGCTCCGTCGTCTCAACGCAGAGAACGCCGCGTTGGAAAGGAACCTCAAGGAATGCCGAGCCGGGCAGGGAGAGTCCTCTGGTAGCACCTTTGCCCCAATTGTCGACGCATCGGAGGCCCGTGACGAGCTCGGGCTCGAAAACGAAGACTTGGCACGCGTCCGTCGTGAGCGTGACGAGCTGGTCGCCGAGATGGACTCGCTGTCCCAACGGATCGAGGTCGCCCGAGCCGAAGCCGAAGGTGCGGAGGTGGGCGATGGCGAGCAGCAGGCACCGGGCGCCCCCGTTGCCTCGGAGGCGGCTCCTGGCTCCGGCGAAGAAGCCACGTCCATCATCTCGCTTGCTCAGCGACTGCACGACCAGCACGTGGCTGAAGGCGAAAGCACGAAAGCGAAGCTCGTCGGTGAGGCCGAGGAGTACAAGGAACTGGTCGTCACAGAGGCTGACGCGCGCAGTACTGAGCTGATCGAGTCGGGCCAGCGCACGCATGACGATTTGGTGGCCAAGGGCCAGCAGACCCATGACGAGTTGGTCACCTCAGGTCAGCAGCGCCACGACACGATGATTGCCGAGGGGCAGCAAGAGCACGATCGCCTGATAGACGAGGCGCAAACGACGCACCAGCGGCTGCTGGACGAAGGTCAGAAGTCCCACGACACACTCGTGCGCGAAGGCGAACAGACCCGCGATCAGTTGGTGACCGAAGCCGAACAGCGTCGCTCGAACGTGCTCGGAGACCTCAGTGAACAGGAGTCGCGCATCAAGGGCTCGATCGACGGGCTACGCACCCGCGAGTCGGAGTCCCGTGCCCGCATGCGCGCATTGCTGTCCGAGCAACTGAACCTTCTTGGCGACGACGACCAGTGATGTGCCTCGGGCTACCCGCTGTGGCGTGAGCTGAGGACCTGACTTATCCTCACCGCTCAACGTGTTGCGGTCCGCGACACACGAAAAGTAAGGGGTAGTGCGGTGGCCAGTCAGTCCTCAGCAGAAGCAGAAGAGCGGATTTCCACGTCGCCTGGCATCAACCCCGTGCCTGTGCTGCACGAAGAGGACCCGTGGACCAGCGAAGAGTTGTCACACGTTCGTGCTGAGTTGGCGCTCGACGACGAGCGATTGCGGGCCGAATTGAATGCCGCGCAGCATGACCTGAGCGTAATGATGCGTGACTCAGGCGAAGGCGCGGGAGACGACCAGGCTGACGCCGGAGCCGCCACCTGGGAGCGCGAACATGAGATGTCGTTAGCCAATAACGCTCGAGCGTTGATGGAACAAACCGAGCATGCGATCGAGCGCATCGACTCCGGTGGGTACGGCTTTTGCGAGTCCTGCTCCAGTGCGGTCGGCAAGCAGCGTTTGCAAGCCTTTCCGCGGGCCACGTTATGTGTGCCGTGCAAAAAGCGTCAGGAGCGACGCTGAGTACCGAAACTGCGCGCCGCATACATCGTTCGAATTTGCGGCTGGTGCTGATCGTCGCGTCCGTTTGGATTGCGGTCGACCAAGTCACCAAGATATGGGCCGTGCGTGCGCTGACGGGCCGTGACCCGATCCCCGTCGTCGGCGATATCCTGCAGTTCCGGTTGGTCTTCAACCCGGGTGCGGCGTTCTCCCTAGGAACCGGTAGCACCTGGGTCTTCACGATCCTCGCCTCAGTAGTGATCACCGTGTTGCTATGGAACGCTCGAAAGGTAGCTCATCGCGGATGGGCCGTTGCGCTTGCCCTCTTAATCGGTGGTGCGGCCGGCAACCTCATCGACAGGCTCGCGCGTGAGCCCGCGTTTGGACGCGGGCACGTCGTCGACTTTTTTGCTCTCCCCAATTTTCCGGTCTTCAATGTTGCCGATATCGGCATCTCATGCGCAGCCGCCTTCATCGTGGTCCTCGCCCTTCGCGGGGAGAGCATCGATGGTTCAGACGGTGCGCCCCCAACCACGGCGGAGCCCCACGAATGAGTAGCGACGAGATCAAAACCCTCTCCGTGCCCGAGGGGCTGGAGGGTGAACGGATCGACGCTGCGCTGGCGCGCATGCTGGGCTTGTCTCGCAGTCGCGCGGCTGATCTCGCGGCCGACGGCATGGTGTTGGTCGACGGGGCGAGCGTCGGGAAGTCGCACCGAGTCATGGCTGGTGTCATGGTCGAAGTCACGCTGCGCGAACCTCGCCCTGCCCCCGAATCGCAACTCGTCCCCGAGCACGTCGAGGGCCTTAACGTGGTCTACGACGACACCGAGATCATTATTGTCGACAAGCCGGCCTACGTGGCTGCGCACCCCAGCGTCGGGTGGCACGGCCCCAATGTGGTCTCTGGTCTAGCCGCCGCGGGATATCGCGTTTCCACCTCCGGCGCACCGGAGCGCCAAGGGATCGTGCAGCGCCTCGATGTCGGCACCAGTGGCCTCATGGTCGTCGCCAAGTCGGAGCGCGCCTACACCGTGTTGAAGCAAGCATTCCGCGATCGCCGCGTCGACAAGACGTACCACGCTCTTGTCCAGGGCCTGCCCGACCCGCACGAGGGCACCATCGATGCACCCATCGGTCGCCACCCTGGGCACGACTATCGGTTTGCCGTGATGAGTGCGGGTCGCCCGAGTATTACCCACTACAAGTTGCTCGAAGCGTTTCGGTCCGCGAGTTTGCTCGAGATCCACCTCGAGACCGGCCGCACCCACCAAATTCGGGTGCATTTTTCCGCCCTTCACCACCCCTGCTGCGGTGACCTGAGCTACGGGGCCGATCCCAACGTGGCCAAGCGCCTGGGCCTCAAGCGCCAGTGGTTGCATGCGACGGCTCTGGGCTTTGTGCACCCCGGCAGCGGCGAGCCCGTGAGTTTCTGCAGCGCCTACCCCGCCGATCTCAGCGATGCTCTGGAGCGGATCTCGACCTAGACGCGGCCGATGCAGTGGCGCGGCACGGTGTGTCAGTGAGGCGAACTAAGATCGACGCGATGTCGTTAGCGCCCAGCCCCGAGCAGAATTTCGTTCACCTCCATAACCACACCGAGTACTCCATGCTCGACGGGGCCGCCCGCATTGAGCAGATGATGGCAACGGCCGCCGAGTTTGGTATGCCGGCGATCGCGACGACCGACCACGGCTACGTCTTCGGTGCCTACGAGTTCTGGGCCGCTGCCCGCAAATACGACGTCAAGCCGATTATCGGTGTCGAGGCTTACGTCACGCCGGGCACCCACCGCAGCGACAAGACCCGGGTGAAGTGGGGCGACGGTAGCCGCGATGACGTGTCCGGTGGCGGTGCCTACACCCACATGACGTTGTTGGCGCGCAACAACAACGGGCTGCACAATCTCTTCCGACTCTCGTCGCTGGCCTCCATGCAGGGGTACTACTTCAAGCCCCGGATGGACCGCGATCTGCTGTCAACGTACGGCGCTGGACTGATCGCCACCACGGGTTGTGCCTCCGGTGAGATCCAGACTCGGCTGCGGTTGGGCCAGTACGACAAGGCCGTACAGGCCGCCTCGGACTACCGCGACATCTTCGGCGAGCAGAACTACTTCTGCGAACTGATGGACCACGACATCGACGTGGAGAAGCGGGCCAAGCGGGACCTCTTGCGTCTGGCCAAAGAGCTCAAGCTCCCGTTAGTGGCGACCAACGACCTTCACTACACCCGCAAAGAGGACGCGCAGGCTCACGCGGCCTTGTTGTGCGTGCAGTCGGGCTCCACGATGCAAGACCCGAACCGGTTTAAATTTGACGGAGACTCGTTCTACCTCAAAACGGCTGCCGAGATGCGGCACCTGTGGCGAGAGTTTCCCGAGGCGTGCGACAACACGCTGGCCATCGCCGAGCGGTGCAACGTGTCCTTCACCGAGGGCGAGGGGCGTTTCATGCCGCGCTTTCCCTGCCCTGAGGGTGAAGATGAGACTTCTTGGTTCGTCAAGGAGGTCGAGGCAGGTCTGCAGAGCCGTTACGAAGGCAGCGTGCCGGACTACGCGCGCACGCAGGCGCACTACGAAACTGGCGTGATCGTCGACAAGGGGTATGCCGGTTACTTCTTGGTCGTGGCCGACTTCATCAACTGGGCCAAAAAGAACGGCATACGAGTGGGCCCCGGTCGCGGATCAGGAGCGGGGTCGATGTGTGCCTACGCCATGGGCATCACCGACTTGGACCCGGTCCCGCACGGGCTCATCTTCGAGCGCTTCCTGAACCCTGAGCGCATGTCGATGCCCGACTTCGACGTGGACTTTGATGATCGGCGCCGCGGCGAGGTGATTCGCTACGTCTCAGACAAGTATGGCGAGGATCGCGTCGCCATGATCGTCACCTACGGGACGTTGAAGGCCAAGGCTGCCCTTAAGGACTCGGCCCGGGTGATGGGCTTCCCGTTCTCGATGGGCGAGCGACTGACCAAGGCCATGCCCCCATCGGTGATGGGTAAAGACATTCCGTTGTCCGGGATCTACGACCCCGAGCACAAGCGGCACGGGGAGGCAGAGGACTTTCGTGAGTTGCTGAAGACTGACCCCGAAGCTGCTCAAGTTTTCGAAACAGCGCAGGGCATCGAGGGCCTCAAGCGGCAGTGGGGTGTGCACGCGGCCGGCGTTATCATGTCCAGCGAGCCGCTGATCGACATCATCCCGATCATGCGCCGCGAGGCCGACGGGGCCATCATCACGCAGTTCGACTACCCCACCTGCGAGACGTTGGGCCTGGTCAAGATGGACTTCCTAGGCCTGCGCAACCTGACGGTGCTCGATGACGCCATTGCCAACGTGCAGATGAACCGCTCTGAGGTCGTCGACCTCGACGTCTTGTCCAAAGACCTCACCGACCCAGCGACCTACGCGCTGTTGTCGGCGGGGGACACCCTTGGGGTGTTCCAGTTCGACGGTGGCCCTATGCGTCAACTGCTGCGACTCATGCAGCCCGACAACTTCGAGGACATCTCTGCCGTCGGAGCGCTGTACCGACCCGGGCCGATGGGTGCCAACAGCCACACGAACTACGCCCTGCGTAAGAATGGTCGCCAAGACGTCAGTTATCCCCACCCGGAGCTGGCGGAGGCCCTCGAGTCGATCCTGGGGACAACCTATGGCCTGATCGTTTACCAAGAGCAAGTCATGGAGATCGCGCAGAAGCTCGCGGGCTACACCCTGGGCAAGGCCGATCTGCTCCGCCGAGCGATGGGTAAGAAGAAGCGCGAGGTGCTGGACGCCGAATATGTCGGCTTCGAGCAAGGAATGCTGGCTGGGGGATTCTCTCCGGCCTCGATCAAGGCGCTCTGGGACGTGTTGGTCCCCTTCTCGGACTATGCCTTCAACAAGGCCCACTCGGCGGCATACGGGCTGGTGTCCTATTGGACGGCATACCTCAAAGCCAACTACCCGGCCGAATATATGGCGGCGCTTCTGACCAGCGTGCGCGACGACAAGGACAAGACCGCCATTTATCTAGGCGAGTGCCGACGGATGGGCATTGCTGTGTTGCCACCCGACGTCAACGAGTCGATCTCGAACTTCGCCGCCGTCGGAGTGGACATCCGTTTTGGTCTCGCGGCCATCCGCAACGTCGGACGCAACGTGGTCGACGGCATCTACACGGCGCGCAAAGACAGGGGAGCGTTTACCTCCTTTGAGGACTTTCTGCGCAAAAGCCCGGCCGTCGTCTGCAACCGGCGCACCATCGAGTCCCTGATCAAGTCCGGAGCCTTCGACTCCCTCGATCACACCCGCCAGGGGTTGGTCAGCATCCACGAGCGGTATGTCGAGGCGCTGGCCGAGGAGAAGAAGCACGAGGCCATGGGTCAAGACTCGCTCTTCGCGGGATTCGGAGATGGCGACGCCGAAGCTGTCCAGCTGGTGACCCTGCCGCCGATACCCGCTGGAGAGTGGGAGAAACAGGTGCTGCTGGCCTTCGAGCGCGAGATGCTCGGGCTGTACGTCTCGGATCACCCGCTGAACGGCATCGAGCACATCCTGGCTCAGCACGCTCAGGCCAGCATCTCCAGTTTGGCTGCTGAAGAGGGGCCGGCCGACGGGGACTTCGTCACGCTCGCGGGCCTCATCACGGGCTTGACGTTGAAGCGCACCAAGAACGGGGACCCCTACGCGCGCGTGCTGATCGAAGACATGGCGGCCTCCGTCGAGGTGGTCTTCTGGCCCAAGACGTATATGACGGTGTCGACGATGTTGGCCGAGGACACCGTCTGTGTGGTCCGCGGGAAGTTGAAGAAGGGCGAGGATGGCGTCGAGGTCATCGCTCAAGATTTGACGCTACCGGAGATCAAAACGGGGCCGCGGGGTCCGATCGTGGTGACCATCCCCCTGGGTCGAGCCACGGACACCCTGGCGAATAGCCTCAAGGACGTCCTACGCGACCACCCGGGCGCCACCGAGGTCCACGTGAAGTTGATGAGCCCGGGGCGATCGGTGCTCTTGCAGCTCGAAGAATCACTGCGGGTTACCGCCTCACCTGAGCTCTATGGCGACCTGAAGGTGCTCCTAGGATCGGCCGCTGTGACGTCGTAGGCGCGCGATGCGCACCGTGACGTAGCGTGGCCCGCGTGACTGGACCGCATACCCCCGCTGTTGCCCCTATCGCGGCTCGAGTGAGCCACACCCGGACTTATCATGGTGAGGAGGTGGACGACCCGTTCGAGTGGATGCGAGACAAGTCTGACCCTGCAGTGATCGAGCACCTCGAGGCTGAGAACGTGTACACGCAGAGGATGACCAGCCATCTTGAGGGGTTGCGCTCCGACATCTTCGAGGAGATCAAGAGCCACACCCAGGAAAGTGACCTGTCAGTGCCCGTCCGGCACGGCGCGTGGTGGTATTACAGCCGCACCATCGAAGGCGAGCAATACTCGGTGTATGCGCGGGTCGCGGTCGCGGACGCACCCCAGCGGCCGTTTCTCGCCGACGACGAGGTGCCGCAGGGGGAGCAGGTGCTTCTGGACGCGAACGCCGAGGCAGCAGGCGAGGAGTTCTTTTCTCTGGGGGCTTTCGATGTCAGCCCCTCCGGGCATCTTCTCGCCTACGCCGTCGACACCACCGGCGATGAGCGCTTTCACGTGCGGATCAAGGACCTCGCCACAGGTCACCTAGTGGACGAAGCCGTGACCGACATCGGTTACGGCGTGGCATGGTCGGCCGCAGCTGATTATCTGTTCTACACGCGAGTGGATGACGCCTGGCGACCGCATGAGGTCTGGCGACACGCGGTGGGCGGGCCGGCCCACGACGACGTGCTTGTGCACGCCGAGACTGATGAGCGCTACTGGATGGGGCTCGGCTCGTCGCGCGACGACCGATTCATCATGATCGGCCTCGGCAGCAAGAACACCTCCGAATTCTGGATGCTAGACGCCGCAGATCCGACAGCGGACTTCTCAGTGATTGCCCCGCGCAGCGAAGGCGTGGAGTATGACGTCGAGCTGGCTGGCGACCGTGCGTGGATCGTGCACAACCGAGATCACCGAGACTTCGAGCTGGCCTGGGCGCCGTTCAACTCTCGCAGCGCCGACGATTGGCGCACGGTCGTGCCTGGGGCCGATGGGGTTCGGATCAGCGGTGTGGATGCCTTCGCGACGTTTGTGGTGCTGTCTATCCGGCGCAATGGACTCACCCAGGTCGAGATCATCGCGCTGGGTGAGCCCGGCGATCCTTTGCTGGCGCAGCGGATGCCCATCGTGGTCGACGAGCCGCTTTACACCATCGAGGTCGGCTCCAATCCCGACTACGCGTCGACCGACCTGCAAGTCCGGATCGAGTCCATGCTGACTCCCACGTGTGTCTATGACATCGACGCGGTCACCGGCGAGCGGACCCTGCTCAAGCGAAAGGTGGTGCCTGGAGGTTACGACCCCTCGCAGTACCGTCAAAAGCGACTGTGGGCGAGCGCCTCCGACGGTGCCCAGATTCCCATCTCCATGGTGTTCCGAGCAGACATCGTGCCCGATAGCACCAACGCGGGCCTGCTCTACGGCTATGGCGCGTACGAGATGTGCATTGATCCATGGTTCTCGGCGTCGCGACTCTCGTACCTCGACCGAGGTCTGGTGTTTGCAGTGGCGCACGTGCGCGGTGGGGGAGAGATGGGGCGAGGCTGGTACGAAGGTGGCCGTATGGAGCACAAAGAGAACACCTTCACCGATTTCGTAGCCTGCGCCGACCATCTGGTCGAGACTGGGTGGGTCGCCACCGACCGGTTGGCAGCAGAGGGCGGCTCTGCCGGGGGACTGCTGCTGGGAGCGGCGTTGAACCTCGCGCCCGATCGCTTTGCGGTCGCCCACGCCGCGGTGCCGTTCGTTGACGCTCTCACCACCGTCTTGGACCCCAGCCTGCCGTTGACGGTGGTCGAGTGGGAGGAGTGGGGCGATCCGCTGCACGACGAAGAGGTGTACCGGCAGATGCGCGGATACACGCCATACGAAAACATTAAGCCGAGTCGCTATCCAGCGATCTTGGCCACCACCGGGCTTAACGACACGCGGGTGTTTTACGTCGAGCCAGCCAAATGGGTGGCTCGACTTCGCGAACGGGCCACGAACGACCCAGTGCAGCAGCCGATCCTGCTGAAGACCGAAATGGTCGCCGGTCACGGCGGCAAAACTGGTCGCTACAACGTATGGCGTGACTCCGCATTCGAGATGGCCTTTATTCTTGAGCACCTGAACGCATCATCGGCTGTCCGCCCCGCAGCGAACATGGCAGAGTAACGCCATGGCAGCCGCGACGACGATCGTTCTCTTCGGTGCAACCGGAGACCTCGCACAACGAAAACTCCTTCCGGGCTTGATGCATCTGCATCAAGCCAAGTTGCTGGAAGACCTGCGAATCGTCGGCACCTCCCTGGATGAACTCACCACAGACGAGTTTCGAGCCTTCGTCAAGGAAGCGTGCGAGAAATACAACACTCGCGACACTGACCCGGAGGTATTGACAGAATTTCTCAAGCATGTGGAGTTCGTGTCCGGCACGGCCGGTGCCGCAGCGCTGGGCAAAGCCGTCAAAAAGGCTGAGAAGGAGTTGCAGGGGGACAACCCACGACGACTGCACTACCTATCGGTGCCCCCCAAAGCGGCCCTCGACGTGGTGAAGATCCTCGACGACGCCGGCTTGGTGGAACGCAGCCGGATCATCATGGAGAAGCCCTTCGGGACCGACCTTGCCTCGGCCAAGATTCTGAACGGGCGATTGCACGAGGTCTTCAACGAGGACCAGATTTACCGCATCGACCACTTCTTGGGCAAGGAAGCCGCCCAGAACATCTTGGCTTTCCGTTTCGCTAACGGACTCTTCGAGCCGATCTGGCACCGTAACCACATCGATCACATTCAAATCGACGTGCCGGAGACTCTCGGCCTTGAGACTCGCGCAGAGTTCTTCGAAGGCACGGGGACGTATCGCGATATGGTGGTCACGCACCTGTTCCAGATCCTGGCCTTCACCGCGATGGAGCCGCCGACTGCGCTGGAGCCCGGCGCGATCAGTGAGGAAAAAAATAAGGTTTTCCGCTCCATGCTGCCTATCGAGCCGAACGATGTGGTGCGTGGCCAATACTCCAGTTATCGCTCGGCTCCCGGCGTGGATCCCGAATCGGACACCGAAACGTTTATCGCCCTCAAGTGTTACATCGACAACTGGCGATGGGCTGGCATCCCGTTCTACCTGCGCACCGGCAAGAAGATGGGCGACGGAGCGCGAATCATTTCGATTGCGTTTCGCGAGCCACCCAAGTCCATGTTCCCGTCCGGCTCCGGGATCGGCGATCGCGGCCCTGACCACCTGACCTTCGACCTAGCGGACCGGACCCGCATGTCGTTGTCCTTTTACGGCAAGCGCCCAGGGCCAGGGATGCGGTTGGACAAACTGTCCATGCAGTTCGCCATGCAGGAGACCGACTGGTCTGGGGCGATCTTGGAGGCCTACGAGCGGCTGATCTACGACGCCGCACGCGGCGATCGCACACTCTTTACGACCGCTGAAGGCATCGAACGGCTGTGGGAGATCTCGGAGGAACTGCTCGAGTCGCCGCCCGTGGTGCGACCGTACGAAGAGGGCTCTTGGGGACCTAATCAGGTGCACCAACTGATTGCGCCCTTCACCTGGCGTCTGCCGTTCGAGCGCAAGTGGCGCGAAGGGAAGCCCAAGTCGGAGGCATAGGCGACGAGAGGCCTCTAGCGTTCTCGTGCTAGCGCATCAAATGCTGGCGCAGCCTGCCCTCAGGCTGAGGGGCAGGTGGGGGCTTCGTCGAGACCCTTGACAGCCTTTTCGTACGGGCCCCTATCGTCTGGAGCCATAGCGACCATCATTTTCCAACGCTTGTAGTACTCGTCCGGATCGGCTTCGTCTTTGGTCTTCATCATCTTCAAGTGGGCGTTCCAGTCGCCGTTGACGTCGGTTCCGACAGGCCAAACCTCGCTGATGGCGTCTGCGCGCGCGGCGCAGGCCTGCGCCTCTTCAGTGAAGGCGGCGGGCAGATCGTCGACGGTCATCGAAGCACAGGCACCCATGGCCTTCTCGTAGGTTTTCTTCGTCGACCCCACCGCCTTGGCGTCACCGGCACCCTTGGCCTTGGAGGCTGCAAACTTCTTCTCGGCTTCCTTCAACGTGATGTCGCCGTCGTTGTAGGCGACCGACGCGGAGTAGTGCTGTTTCCAGTGCGCCGCAGAGTTGGCCGTCGCGTCCGCCCAATCGTCCCCGGCAGCCACCTCGGAACGACACTCTTTCAACGCGACGGGTACGCTCGTCTCGGAGGTCTCGGCAGCAACCGAAGCTTCCTTGGTTGCCTCCTCCGGTGCTTCCGTTTGGGCATCCGAACCCGTGGCTGACTCCGTGCTTGCTGCGTCGTCCTCGCCCATGTCCGGGATGCCGGCCCCTGCGTCGGCGTCGGTTCCTCCCGCGGATGACGTCTGGTTGGAGGATGCGCCTGTAAGCACTTCTTCTGAATCGGCCTCGGAGAATCCGCGTATGGCGAATCCGAACAGGGCGAGTGCGAGAATGGTCATCATTGCAATAACGGAGCGGCTTGCTCGATCATTGCCCGCCGCTGCCTCCGCCTTACCAGTATGTCGTCCCATTTGCCGTATCGTGGCAGAACTAACCGTAAGTTTACGAATCCTTGACCAAGTGATAGCCAAGCCCGCACTGCGGCAGGAGCGCTAATCAGTGGCTGAGTGCCTGTTCTGCGACATTGCAACGGCTGTAGCGCCTGCCGAGGTCGTGACTAGTGATGAACACACGGTGGCATTCTTGGATGCGCGGCCGGTTTTTAGTGGTCACGTTCTGGTGGTACCGAGGAAGCACGTAGAAACGCTGGTCGATCTGCCACACGAGTTAATCAACCCGGTCATAGACAGCTGCACCCCGTGGGTATGGTCGGCCCCGCCGACGGGGACCTGAATGGTTACGATTCAGCAGGGAATCGGGGTGGATGTCGACCCGGTGGGTCGAGCCGAGGAGGACATCGCCCTGGGCCAGGGGCTGGCGGGCATCGCCACGATCGGCCTGCTCCAGGAGCGCGCGGTGAAAGAGCAGAAAATCCTCGCTGAGCAGCTGCAGAGGGCGCTGAACAATCGGGTCCTGGTCGAACAGGCCACGGGCATGTTCGCCGAACGGCACGGTGCGTGGTGGCCCAGGCCTTTGTCACCATGCGCCCACCCGCGCAGCACGCGCCAACCGCTGCTGGCGGTCGTAAATCAGATCATCGACGGCACGTTCGAGACACCTCAACGGTCAGGCGCACCCGATGAGCCTCTGATGGCGGCGAGCCGGCATGCATACGCGAGTGCGAAGATCGCCGCCGAGAGCCGGAGCCATCGCTCCAGGAAGGGGTCCTGGGTCGGGCCGGTGGCTCGCAGAGAGGAGTCCTTACCCTGCTGGAAGATGCCGGGGAAGAAGATCAGCAACGGCATTCCGACGGCCAGGAGGGGGATCCGGAGGTGGTTGAGGGTTGCCCGGGGTGCCTTGGTGGCGTGGGCGCCTCGACGGATCACGCGGTCGGCCAGGGCGTACAGGGGGAAGAACACCAGATCGTGAATGAGCGCGGCTCCGAGGAACCAGACGATGATCGACTGCCACGACAAGGTCAGCACATGAACTTGTTTTTGGACGCATTGGGCTGGCTGGCCGACCCGGCCCAATGCGCAGCGGGTAGTCGAAGTCCGCTGCCGATCCAGGACCGTCTCTTCGAACACCTGATCTATACCGTGGTCTCGGTGCTGATCGCGGCCGCCACCGCGCTGCCGCTGGGCTTCTATATCGGACATACCGGACGCGGGCTACAGTTCACCATCGCCTTTACCGGGTCGATGCGGGCCTGCCCACCCTGGGAGTCCTGTTCTTCCTGCTCATGGTCTTCGGTGAGGTTATGTCCTACGACACGGCGCCGGATCGTGGGCGCCACCATCGCGTTCGTCATCCTCGCGATCCCCTCGATGCTGGCTGGTGCGTATGCCGGTTTGGAGTCGGTCGAGCGCAGCACCATCGACGCGGCCGAGCCGGTGGGATGACGGAGTGGCAGATCCTGACCCAGGTCGAGATCCCCCTCGCGCTGCCGCTGATCATCGGTGGGCTGCGGGCCGGGCACGCTCCAGGTGATCGCCACAGTGACCATCGCGTCCTACGTCGGCCTCGGTGGCCTCGGTGGCCTCGGCCGGATCATTACGTCAGGAATTGGGCTGAACGATTACAATCGGGTTTTGGGTGGGGTTGTGCTCGTTACCGCGCTGCTCTGCTTGTTAATGCGCTCTTCGTCTTGGGTCAGCGCCTGACCGCAACCAAGGGTGTCACCGAAGACCGAAGCACCAAGCGTTCCGGCGTCCGCCGGGCGTTGCGACTACCCGCGCGTTCAGACGCGTAAATATGAAGGGACCTCGCCTAATGTTTCCCAGCACAGTGAACCGCAGGAGCGCCGTTGCGCTCGCCTCCGGGCTCGTTTTAACCCTCGCCGCGTGCTCCTCGGACGACCCAACGGCCGCCCCTGAGGCAGCCTCCGGTGACGGCGAGAGCCCCACCATTGTGGTCGGCTCGGCCGCTTTCCCCGAGAGCGCCATCCTTGGCGAGATCTACGCCCAAGCCCTCACCGCCAATGGCATGGAGGTCGAGACCAAGTTGAACATCGGCCCCCGCCAGCAGACCATCCCGGCGCTGCAGGATGGCTCGATCAACGTGATTCCCGAATACAACGGGAACCTCCTGGCCTACTACAACACCGACTACACCGAGCGCACCACCGAGGAGGTCGACGGTGCCCTGACTGAAGCCGTCGCGGCCGACGATCTGCAGGTCCTCGAGTCGTCCTCGGCTGAGGACAAGGATGCCTACGTGGTCACTCGGTCCACGGCCGAAGAGTACGACCTGACTTCGATCGGGGACCTCAGTGCCCTCGAGCCCTTCTCGATCGGCGCCTGGAGCTCTCTCGGTGAGTTGCCCTACGGCCTCCCCGG
>JBBQNO010000002.1:0-88870 GCA_038330045.1 Actinomycetales bacterium
GATCTCTGAACGCAGATTCTTCGTCGAAAGGCCTATACGCTGAGCGGCATGGCGAAACAGGCACCCCGGGCGGAAGCCCAAATCCTCGACGCGACCGACCGCACGCTCATTGCGCTATTGGAGCGCGACGGTAGGGCATCCAACGCCACCTTGGCCCGGGAAGCGGGCATCGCAGAGTCCACCTGCTTGGTGCGGGTGCGTTCCCTGCGTGAGCGCGGCATCATCCGCGGCATCCACGCCGACATTGACCCGCACGCCGTTGGCCGTCCTGTGCAGGCCATGATCGCGGTGCGGTTTGGTGGTCACCGACGCAGCCACTTCGAGCAATTTCGTGACGAGGTGCCGCAACTCCCGGGTGTGACCGCGGCCTATCACGTTGCTGGAGCCAACGACTACGTCGTACTGGTTGCCGCAGAATCTGCAGATGCGCTCAGGGATTTTGTGCTCGACCACCTCACGAGCAGGCCGGGGGTGCTGCACGCCGAGAGTTCGCTGATCTTCGAGTCGTTGCGCGGCCAAGGCACGTTGGCATGACGAACTACCTCGACCTGCCGTTGATTGAGCTGGCGGGGCGCAGTGCAACGTTCCCGGGGCCGGGCGCCGACGATGTGGCCAGGGCTCACGCCTCTCGCAAGGCATTGGAACGGTTCCTGATGGGTTACCGCGGGGCGCTCGATGAGATGTTGACCAAGATCAAGATTCTTAAAGATGAGTTCGAAGTCGTTCACGAGTATTCGCCGATTGAGCACGTGAATTCGAGGATGAAATCCCCGGAGTCGATCTTGGCCAAAGTCGAGTTGCGGGGTGTGGGGCACGACTTCGCGGCCATCCGCGCCAACATCTTCGACATTGCCGGCATCCGCATCACGTGTGCTTTCATCTCCGATATCCACCTCCTCGCGGAGATGTTGACCCGGCAACGAGACGTGAAGACGTTGCAGGTCAAGGATTACGTCGCCAATCCCAAGCCCAATGGCTACAAGAGCCTCCACCTCATCGTGTCGGTGCCGGTCTTCATGTCTGATCGGGTCGAGGACGTGCCGGTGGAGTTGCAGATCCGCACGGTGGCCATGGACTTCTGGGCCAGCCTGGAGCACAAGATCTACTACAAGTACGACCGTGACGTGCCCGCCCACATACTCCAAGAGCTCAAGCGGGCCGCGGACGTAGCAAGCGACCTGGACCAGACGATGGAAAGCCTGCGATCCGAAGTCAACGCCCTTAAGGCTTGACCCTCACACGGCGTGAGCGCTCACAGTGCTCATATGACCGCGACACACCACCAGGCAACGACACATCGAGGTATGCAGATGCGCACCGTAGGTCAGGTCGCCGACGACTTCGGAGTGACGGTGGGCACCCTGCACCACTACGACGAGATCGCTGTCCTGCACCCCAGCGAACGCAGCCCGTCTGGCTATCGGCTCTACACCGAGTCGGATCTAGAGCGTCTGCGCCAGATCGTGCTGTATCGGCGCCTCGGGTTCAGTCTGGACGATGTGAAAGCTCTGCTGGCGGATGAGCGCGAGGTGCTCGGGCATCTGCAACGCCAACGTGCGGCGCGGTCAACGACACACTCGGCGAACTTAGATCGCTCGCCGAGGCCCTTGATCGAGCCATGGAGGCGGAAGTGAACGGATACCAGATCAGCAAGGACGAGCAACGCGAACTTTTTGGGGAGGCATTCAGCGACGAGTACGCCGCCGAGGCGCAAGAGCGTTGGGGTGACAGTGACGCTTGGGCGCAGTCGCAACAGCGCACGAAGAGCTACACCAAGGAGCAGTGGCAGCAGGTCAAGACCGAGATGGACGAGGTCAACGATGCGTATGCCGCGCTGCTGACCTCCGGAGCCGCGGCCAGCGACGTTGCGGCGATGGACGTAGCCGAGCGGACCCGCCAGCACATGACGCAGTGGTTCTACGACTGTTCGCCGCAGATGCACGTGAGCCTGGCCCAGATGTACGTCGCGGACCCGCGCTTCACCAAGACGTACGAGGATCACACCTCGGGTTTGGCGCAGTTTGTGCACGACGCGATCATCGCCAACTCCGCTCGCCAGGAAGGCTGAGCTCTTCCCGGCGTGTGGACGACGAAGCTGTGCTGTCAGCGTGCTCATCTACGCTGGTCCTCATGCCCCCGATCCCTGTCCCACCGCATCGGGGGCATGAGTATGCCGGCACGTTCGTCGCCTTCGAAGGCGGCGACGGGGCGGGCAAATCCACCCAGATTCGCCTCCTCGCGGACGTGTTGACGTCCGCGGGCCGGGACGTCGCCGTCAGCCGAGAGCCCGGAGGCACCGACGTCGGTGCATCGATCCGCAGCGTCGTGCTCCACGGGGAGCACGTCGATGCCCGCGCTGAGGCTCTGCTCTTTGCCGCCGACCGCGCGCACCATGTGGCGTCCGTGATCCGACCAGCCCTTGAGCGCGGCGCCGTGGTGCTGTGTGACCGGTTTATGGACTCCTCGATCGCCTATCAGGGTGTGGCTCGAGAGTTAGATCGCGACCAGATCCGCGACCTCTCGCTGTGGGCGACCGGCGGCCTCCTGCCGGACCTGACGGTGCTGCTCGACGTCGATCCGGCCCAGGGGCGCTCGCGACGAGGAAACGTGCACGATCGGGTGGAGTCCGAGGGCGACACCTTCCACGCCCGGGTGCGCCGGGGGTTCCTCAATCTCGCAGACCAGGAGCCCGATCGCTATCTCGTGCTCGACGCGTCGCGCGATCTTGGCGAACTGCATGGTCAGATCAAAAATGCCGTCCAGGCCCTTGTGTGTCCCGTCTCGACAGGTCCGGCGTGAGTGTCTTCGATCAACTCGTCGGCCAAGGCCGGGTGGTCGAAGCGCTGCGGGCGGCGGCCACACACGCTGATGCGATGACCCACTCATGGCTGCTGACCGGGCCGCCCGGCTCCGGGCGCTCCATTGCGGCCAGGGCCTTCGCTGCCGCCCTGCAGTGTGAGCGCGTCGACAACCCCGGCTGCGGCGTCTGCGCCGCCTGCCACACCACGATGATCGGCAGCCACCCCGACGTCCGGATCGTCGCCACCAACGAGACCTTCATCCGCGTCGACCAAGCGCGGGAGTTGGCCCTGGCTGCGGCGTTACGTCCGGTGTCGGGGCGGTGGCGCGTCTTCATCATCGAAGACGCCGACCGGCTCAACGAGCAGGCCGCCGATGCGCTGCTCAAAGCGCTCGAGGAGCCACCGCCGTGCACCGTGTGGCTGCTGTGTGCCCCGACGCTCGACGACCTCATCGTGACTGTGCGCAGCCGGTGTCGTCACCTGCGCCTGGGCACACCCCCGGTAGAGGCGGTTGCCCAGTTGTTGATCAGCCGGGACGGTATCGAGCCGGCGATGGCTCACTACGCCGCCCGCGCCGCCCAAAGCCACGTTGGCGTGGCCAAACGCCTGGCCACCGACGAAGCCGCGCGAGGTCGCCGTCGGCGCTACACCGGCATACCCGTGACGTTGACGAGCCTCGGCGCCGCGTTGGAGGCCGCCCGCATCGTGGTCGACGAAGCGCAAGCCTCGGCCCAAGCGATCTCCGGCGACGATGCGGCCAATGCCCGTGCGGAGCTGCTGCGCCAACTCGGGGCTGACTCGGCGGCCCGCACCCAGCCTCCGGCCGTGCGAGCGCATCTCAAGCAACTCGACGACGACCAAAAGAGGGTCGCCCGACGTCGTCAACACGACGCCATCGATGCGGCCCTGACCGATCTGTCCTCGGTCTACCGCGACGCACTGGTCTTGGGCACGGGCGCTTCGGTGGCGGCCATCAACGCCAGCGAGTTAGACCTCGTTCGGTCGGTGGCGCGGGCCATGAGCCCCGAAGAACTGCTCGCTGCTTTGGAGTCGATCTCGCTGGCGCGAGCCCGGCTCACAGCCAACGGAGCGCCGTTGCTGGTGATGGAGGCGATGATGATTGCATTGACGTTGCCGCGTGCTCCAATGGGCGCTCGGTCATGACACGACTAAAGGATGGCGAAGTGGGCACACGTGGGGTTGGACGAGGTCAAGGCGCGACGCTGAGGCGACTGAGCAGCGTGGTGGCGCTGACCGGACTGCTGGTGGTGTCGGCGTGCAGTAGTACCCCGCCCGCCACAGCGCCCGACCAGCCTCAGCAGGATGCGAGCTCGTCCAGTAGTGGTGAGCCAACCGCGAGCGACGGCGTGCCCGCCGGGCTCGAAGAGTTCTACGGCCAAGAGATCGCCTGGGAAGACTGCGACGGTGGTGAGTGTGGCCGACTTACCGTGCCCATCGACTACGCGGCTCCCACCGAGGGTTCTATCGAGTTGGCTCTTCTTCGAGTGCCAGCAGGGGATCCAGGCAAACGCCTGGGGAGCCTGCTCGTCAATCCCGGTGGGCCCGGCGCGTCCGGCGTCGAATACGCCCGTCTGGGTGGTCTTATAGTCTCCGAGGCTGTTGCCGATGCGTACGACGTCGTCGGGTTTGACCCGCGCGGCGTGGCCTCGTCGGCACCGATCACCTGCTTCGACGATGCCCAGATGGATGTCTTCCTTGGGTCAGACCCCACTCCGGACACACCAGAGGAAGAGACCGAGGCCGAAGCGTTGCGTCAGGAGTTTGCTGACGACTGCGCCGCTGCCGCCCCTGACCTGCTGGGTCATGTCTCGACCGTAGAGGTCGCGCGCGACATGGACGTGCTCCGCGGCGCGCTGGGGGAGCCGAAGTTGGACTACCTGGGAGCGTCCTACGGGACCTTCATCGGCACCACTTATGCGCAACTGTTCCCCGAGCGGGTCAACCGTCTTGTGCTCGACGGTGCCATCGACCCGGACCTTTCCGGGTTGGAGCTGGGCTTAGGGCAGGCCGAGGGTTTCGAGCAGGCCACCCGCGCCTACGTCCAAGACTGTGTCGATCAAGGCGATTGCCCGCTCGGCAGCGACGTGGATGCAGGGATGAAGCGCATCAACGACTTCCTCAACGAGGTCGATGAGAATCCGGTCCCTGTTTCTGGGGACACCGTCACCGAGCTCACCGAGGGGTGGGCGCTGCTGGGTATCATCGTGGCGATGTACGACGAGACCGCGTGGGACATTTTGACGAATTCTCTCGACAGCGCCTTTGACGGCGATGGCGCAGGGCTGCAGTTCTTAGCGAACATCTACGCCGATCGCAACGCCGAGGGTGTCTACACCGGTAACGGAAACCAGGCGATCTACGCCGTCAACTGTCTTGATCGGCCTAGTGAGGACACCGGGGTCACTGACGAAGAGACGCTTGCTGAGTTCGAAGCTGTCGCTCCGACCTTTGGTCGCTACCTTGCTGGCGACAGCGGGTGCGACTCATGGCCAGTCCAAGCAACCGAGACGCTGGACAGTTATGCCGCAGCGGGTGCGCCACCGATCCTGGTCGTCGGCACCACCGGTGACCCCGCTACCCCCTACGCGTGGGCCGAACAGTTGGCCGAGACGTTGGACTCCGGCGTGCTGCTGACCTACGAAGGTGAGGGCCACACGGCATACGGACGAGGCAGCGACTGCATCGACGAGGCGATCGATACCTACCTGCTCGAGGGCACCGCCCCCGAAGACGGGAAGCGGTGCTGATCGGCGCATCGTGACAGCGGGCGCGCTCGCGGCATACGGACCGGATTCGCACCGTATGCCGCACGTCAGTTACGCTTCCCCCGCACCTTTGGGTGCAAGCCGCCTTAGCTCAGTCGGTAGAGCGATTCACTCGTAATGAATAGGTCACCGGTTCGACTCCGGTAGGCGGCCCAGACACCAACAAAGAAGCTCTCCGAGAAGGTTCGGGGGGCTTCATTGGTTTCCTAGTTGGGCCTTGATCTCGTTAACGCAATGCCCCGAAGCGGTATTACAAGGCGGCACCGAGAACCTGCCTAGCACGCGTACTTTGCGGTTAAACGTGCGTGAGTGGGGTTGTCGAGCAGGGCTAAACGGTTTGGGTCGGTGTTGTCCGCAATGTCTGCCAACTTCACGTCGCGGGCCACAGGCTGGCCATAACTCGGGCGTAGTAGTCCTTGAGAGGTTCCTCAGGTCGCTTGCTCATTGCATCGACGGCATCGACAACGAGATCCCGAAAGTGGTCGCGTAGGTCGTCCAGATTGACCTCAGTGTCCTCAACCACGTCGTGCAACCACGCCACGACCTCCGCAGCTTCGTCGCCGCGCACCCGTGCAGCGACCCTGGCGGGATGGCCGATGGAGAGATAGCCGCTCGTGTCGACCTGCTGGTATGGGCCTGCGTGGCGATGGATCGGGCTAACTCCACAAGGGGGGAGACAGCTATGGGTGACCTTTCACTGTCCATTAGACGTGCGCCGAAAGGACCACCACAGAACTGAGCACCGCGATCTCCACGACGACATTGGCCGCACCCAGGCAGTCACCGGTGATGCCACCGAAGGACCGCTTGAACCACCAGCCCGACAGCAGTGCCGCGGTCACCGCCACGGGGACGGACACCAACAGCAGCGGGCCACCCACCAACACAGCGATGAGCACAGACCCCAGGGCAAAGCCCGACGCGATCGCCGCCCCCGAAGTCGTGACCCCCTGCGCGATGGTCTTGTTGGTTGCTTCGGCACGCGCATATGGCAGCCAAGCCATCAGCAACACGCTGCTCCACCGGGCCAAGGCATGCGCCGCGATAAGAGCCCCCAGGACCACGCCCCAGGTGTTCCAGACGAGGTCAGACAGAAGCATTAGGCGCGCGACAATCAACAGGATGAGGGCTAGGGCCCCGTAGGTGCCGATGCGGCTATCGCGCATGATCTTTAACTTGGCTTCGCGACCGAAGGCTCCCGTGCTGTCGGCTACATCGGCGAGTCCGTCTTCGTGGAACCCACCGGTCAGCAGCACGCCGACCACCAACGTGGCAAGCACAGCGAGAGACGGCGGCATCACCGCCGCCGCGCCGATGAAGACCAGTCCCACCATCGACCCGATGAGAAGCCCGACGAGCGGAAACAGCAGGGTCGCGCGAGCCATGACCTCGGGGTCGCCACTCGCGAAGCGCGAAAGTGGCAGGCGCGTCAAGAACGTGAAGGCTGTGGCAACGATAGTGCGGCGCGAGGTCATGTGACCACCGCGCCGCACACCCCTGGATTAACCAAGGTGAACCTGTCTGTTACTAAGGCTGTCGGAAACGACTACTCCTTCTCGTCGAAGACCAAGCGCAGCGAGAACGTCGCGCCGCCCTCGTCGTCCGAGGTGGTGCGCATGCCGATGGCGGCCATGGTGGCAGCCATGTCGCGCTCCTGACCGGCTTCCAATTCCTCGAGGTACAAGGGCTCGAAGGCGTTCAAGTTGACGTAACCGGCAGCGTCCGCGTCATCGGCTTCCGGAACCGCCACCGAGAAGTCGCGGGTTGAGCCGAGGTCGCCGCCCTTGGCGAGTGCGTCGTAGTAGCGCTGGTTGCTGCCGATGATGAACGTGTCACCCTCGGCGCCGTAGGGAAGGTCGATGCCCTCAGCGGCGAGTTCTTCTTCGCCACCCAGCGCCATGATCTTGTCGACGAGCGCGACGGCTGCGGCGCTATCCGTGCTGGCTTGGTAGCCAATGGACGGGATGTCCGTGCTGTCGCCTTCCTCGGTCATCATCTCATCAATATTGGCGAGGTCCGCGCCGGTCGAGAAGACGGCGGAGTTGCCGAGCATGGTCTTCACGTCGTCAGGAAGGGAGAAGCCTTCGTCCGCAGCCGTCTGCTGGAACTCAGCGACCTCGTCCGGGTAGGCCTCGTTGATCAAGGTCCAGAACTGGTCGACGTACTGGTCGCCGTGCTCGAACGACAAGGCCGTAGTGGTGTCGGTGGGAAGGGTCGAGATGAGGTGGGCAGAGTCGCCACCCTCGATCTTTTCGCCACCGGCGTCGAAGGCTGCCGCGTACAACTCAATGGCGTCCTTGTCGAAGCGCAAGGTGCCAGCCATTCGGCCTTCCAACTCAGCCGCGCCATCCATGAACGGAGTGTCGGACGACATTTCCGACATCGTCGCACTGAGCTCCTTATTCACGCTGTTGCTCAAGTCTTGAAACGCCGGCAGGTTGGCCCACATGGACACGATGCCTTGATCACCAATGGCCTCCATGTCGGAGGTGAACTCTGCGGAGTCATCGAGGGTGCCTGCATCCAGCGCAACCTTGACGCCCTCAAGGTCCGAAGTCTGTGAGAAGACGACGTAGTCGCCACGGAAGAAGTAGTCGACCTCATCCGAGCCTTCTTCGGAAGCCATCATGGTCTCCAAAAAGGAACTGGCGGCCGCTTCGTCCTTCACCTGAATGGCCACAACGGGGACCAAGTCTTCGGTGGTCGCACCAGGAAGGACACCGACACCGGCACGGTCGCCGAGCCACGGCTCGACATCATCTTGGTAGTTCATGTCCCCTAGGGCACCGTTGTCTTCATCGGAGATCCACTCGAACAGGGCTTCACGACCCTTACCGTCGCGCATCTCTTCTAGTTCTTTGGTGTCCAGACCGTCAAAGAACTGCAACGCCGCAACCTTTTGACCGACACTGGGGTCAATGTCAATCTGCGCGTATGCCGCAACGGTGCTGGGCATGGCTGAGGACGGTTGATCTCCGCCTGCTCCCGTCATGGCCCTGACGGCGAGCGCGCCGCCACCGATTGCTACTGCAGCAATCAGCCCGACGATCACCAGAATCCACGGAAGCGTCGAGCGCTTCGCGGATGAGTCAGGATCGAGATGGTCGGGAATTGCGGTTGCTGTGCTCATGGTGTCCCCTCGGGAGTTCTCATCAAGTCATCAGCGGCAGCCCGCTGTATCGACATTCTGATGTCAAGAGTACGCCCGACGTTCCGCGCTTTACCGAACTGTTGTAGACCCTGTGCACACGAGACACGACTGGGCTTGCGGCCCAGCCCGGTTCAGTGCTGCGGGCCAGGCCAGCGGCGCGTCGACACGCCTTCACGCGTGGCCCGCTCGACGGCCTCGAGGTAGCACTGCTCGGCTTCCTCACGGCCGCCCCAGGCGGAAGCCTCGACCGATTTGTTGGGTTCCAGGGCCTTGTAGACCTCGAAAAAGTGCTGGATCTCCAGGACGGTGTGCTCGCCGAGATCCTTCAAGTCGACGATCTTGTCCTTGCGCGGGTCGCCGGCCACCATACAAATGATTTTGTCGTCGCCGCCTGCCTCATCACGCATGTGGAAGACACCGATGGGGCGTGCAGCCACCAGACACCCGGGCCACGTCGGCTCGTCGAGCAACACGAGAGCGTCCAGGGGGTCGCCATCTTCACCTAGGGTCTCCTCGATGTAGCCGTAATCCGCTGGGTAGCGGGTCGAGGTGAAGAGCATTCGGTCGAGGCGAATGCGACCAGTTTCGTGGTCTACCTCGTACTTGTTGCGGCTGCCCATAGGGATTTCGATGGTCACGTCAAAGTCCATCAGGGAAGAATGCCACATCTGGCATACCGTCAGGCGACACTGACCTGGCGAAGAACCGGTACCGAGACCGTGGAGGTGAAGTGAGCGTGGCAACTGCGTCTGGGATGCGGCGGTGGTGGGTGGCCGCTGCGACGTTGAGTGTTGTGGTCTCGAGCGTCCCGGCCGCGGCGCCTGTCGTTGTGACAGCTGGATCGATCGAGGCGAAAGGTCCCAGTCCGGTCACTGCCCAAAACGCCGTCCGCCCCCAACTGCCCAGCGCAGTCGACTTCGCGCTGGAGCCCACACAACGCGGCGACGCCCCGGACGCCGAGGTCGTGGCAGAGGTGGCCCGCGATGGGTGGGACGCATCGTCGCTGGGGTCCTCATCGAGGCGGGGCCTAACCATCCGAGACGCGCTCACGGGGGAACACCTCGTGGACCAGCGAGCCGACAAAGCCTTCACCCCGGCATCCATCACCAAGGTGCTCTCGGCAGCGGCGGTCATGTCGGTGCTGCCCCCAGAGCAAACCTTCGCCACCACGGTCGTCAGCGGCACGAAGCCCACCGACATCGTGCTGGTTGCTGGAGGTGACCAGCTGCTGGCTCCCGGTGGCAGCGACCCGACGGCAGTGGTGGGCCGGGCCGGACTAGGCGACCTGGCCAAACAAACGGCTGCCGCTTTGGAAGCGGGCGGGGTGAGCGAGCCCGTCCGGCTCTTTCTCGACACCTCCTATGCGCAAGGGAGCGACCTAGCCCCAGGCTGGACCGACTTTTGGGTGACCAATGGCTACACCGGTCGTATCTCCATGCTGGCGCTGGAAAGCGCTCGGGCGCTGCCCGGCTCACCGGCCCCGGCCGACCCGACGATGGAGGCCGCCAAGACGTTCCAACAGGCCCTGGAAGACGAGGGTGTGTCGTTGTCGACAACAAAAATCAGAGCAGCGGCCGAGCCCTCGCCGGAGCAGGGCGACCAACCCCCACTGGCGGGTGTGGAGTCGGCCCCGCTGCGCGATGTGCTTGCCCTCGCGCTGGCCACCAGTGACAACGCGATGGTCGAGCAACTGTCTCGACAAGGCGCGGTAGCGGCCGGGGTGAGCCCGAACCAAAAGGACGTCAACACGTGGGTGGTTGACACGATGAGCGATTACTACGAGCTTGACATCGACGGGGCGGAGCTCGCCGACACCTCCGGACTCTCCGATGGAACTATGCTGCCGATGCGCTTGGTGGCGGACGTGCTGGCCGCTGGCGCGAGCGGCGCATACCCATCGCTTCAATCCGTTCTGGACGGTCTGCCGATCGCCGGATACAACGGGACGATGCGTGATCGGTTCGGTGCCGATGCTGCCGGTTCGGGCCTGGGGGTAGTGCGCGCGAAGACCGGGTCGCTGCCCTCGGTGACCTCACTGGCGGGGACCCTGACCACTCGGGACGGCCGGCTACTGGTCTTCGCCTTGACCACGAACGACGTCGAGGACGGCCCCGGCCAGGTGGAAGCCCGTGCGGCCATCGATGCGCTGGTCTCCTCCTTGGCCGACTGCGGTTGTTAGACCAGGCACCGATACGTTGGGCTCATGCGTCTACTTCTGAAGATGAACCGCGGTGCCGCTGAGCCAGCGCCAGAAACAGAGCCAACCGTGGGCAGCAACGTCGTTGACTGGGAGTTTGCCGCCGCGTCCGCGAGCCGGATGGTTCCGGCGGGGCCCAAAGCGAGCCGGATCGAGATCAAAGACTCTGTGACCCAGTTGCACGCCGCCGCCGCAGCGGCCGTCGAGCCCGTGGCCTACACATCACAGATGCACACGCCCGAGGACGCCGCCACGCCGTTGGTGGTGGACCGGCCCGGCTGGATTCGCGCCAACACGGTCTCGATGAAGGCCATGATGTCACCGGTGCTCGACGAGATGGTTGCTCGCACCACTGCAGCGCGCAACGCCAAAGCCGAGCCTTCGCAGGTTGGGCAACGCATCGGCGGCGTCGTTAGTGGTGCCGAAGTCGCAGGGCTTCTGTCGTGGGTGAGCACCAAAGTCCTCGGTCAATACGACTTGGCCCCCCAGGGCACACCGCGTTTGCTGCTGGTCGCGCCGAACATCATGGCCGCGCAGCGCGAGCTCGAGGTCGATGCGCACGACTTCAGGCTGTGGGTGTGTATGCATGAGGAGACGCACCGGGTGCAGTTCACCGCCGTGCCGTGGCTGCGTCACCACATCGTGGAGAGGGCCCAGTCGTTGAGCACGTCGATGGTTCCCCAAGCCGACGAAGTGGGCAGCAGGCTCACTCAGCTGGTCAGCGGGCTCCCCGCGGTGTTGCGGGGCGAGAGCGACATCACGTCCTTGCTGGCGAACGAGGATCAGCGCGCGCAGTTGGCAGACATCACTGCCGTCATGTCGCTGTTGGAAGGTCACGCCGACGTCATCATGGACGAGGTCGGCCCTGCGGTGATCCCGAGCGTGGAGCAGATCCGCGCGAAGTTCACGCAGCGGCGCAAAGGGGCTGGGCCGATCGACATCATGCTGCGCCGCCTGCTGGGTATGGACGCCAAGATGAAGCAATATCGCGACGGTGCTGTTTTCGTGCGTGCGGTGATGGATCAGGTCGGCACGGAAGGGTTCAATCAGGTGTGGGCGAGCCCGGAGACGCTGCCCAAGGCCGTCGAGATCGCGGACCCCGCCGCCTGGATCGCTCGAGTTCATCAGTAGAACGCGCGGCGTGGACGTACGTGGGTGCCTGACGTGACGGGCCCGCCCGCCGCCGTTGCTGCCGTGCGCGTCGCGCTGCGCGAAAGTCTCCGCGAGTTCGACTTGGCCGGGGCTCGCGTGGTCGTCGCCTGCAGCGGGGGAGCGGACTCCTTGGCGTTGGGCCTCGCGGCGCAGTTTGTGGTGCCCCGACTCGATGGGCAGGCAGGCGCGGTAGTGATCGACCATCAACTGCAATCCGACTCGGCGCGCGTGGCTGATGACGCAGCGGCAGCGTGCCGTGAGATTGGTCTGCAGCCCACCGAGGTCGTCAACGTCCATGTCCCGGCCACGGGCACCGGGCTAGAGGACGCTGCACGCGAGGCCCGATATGCCGCGTTGTGGTCGGCAGCTCATCGCCAGGGGGCGGCCGTGGTGCTGCTCGGCCATACCCTCAACGACCAGGCAGAGCAGGTGCTGCTCGGGTTGGCCCGTGGCTCAGGCGCACGTTCGTTGTCTGGTATGCCGACCGCTCGCCCGCTCCGGCGGTCCTCGACCGGTCGGGCTGCGACATCACCACGCGGGAGACTGGCTGCAGTACGGCGAAACGACGACGTGCTGCTGCTGCGGCCCCTCCTGGGGCTCGGGCGCGAGGTCACCGAACAAGCGTGCCGTGAGGCTGGCCTGCGTCCATGGCGTGACCCGCATAATGTCGATGGTCGCTATGCCCGGGTGCGCGCGCGCTCTTTGGTCCAGAGTTTGGAGCATGACCTCGGGCCGGGAGTCGCCGCTGCGCTGAGTCGCTCGGCGCGGCTGTTGCGATCCGATGCGGACGCACTCGATCAACTCAGCGAGACCGCATACCAAGAGTTGGGGTCGTTGCCGTGGACGGTCGAGGCGCTAGCCCGGCACCCGAAGGCGATCCGCACGCGGGTGCTGCGCAGAATGCTGCAAGAGGCAGGCAGCCCTAGCGGATCGCTGCGCTCCGAGCACCTTCAGGCGATGGACGAGGTGCTTACCCGGTGGCGTGGTCAGGGTCCCATCGACCTGCCCGGGCGGCTCCGAATGCGCCGCAGCGACAGCCGTATCTGGCTCGAATCGAGCAAGACTAGTTAACTGTGCATAAACACATTGCGGTGTCGTCCGCGACATCGACGCAGCACCCAAAACCTGGAGGACAACGTGGACGCTGAGCAGATGGGTGCCGATCTTGAGACGGTGCTGTTGACGGAGGAGCAGATCCAATCTCGACTGGCTGAGTTGGGCGAGCAGATCTGGGCGGACTATAAAGATAAGAACGTGCTGTTGGTGGGGGTGCTCAAGGGCGCCGTCGTGGTGATGGCCGACTTGATGCGGGCGCTGCCCGGCTCGGCCGAGATGGACTGGATGGCGGTGTCCTCCTACGGCTCGGGCACCAAATCCTCCGGGGTCGTCCGGATCCTCAAGGACCTCGACACCGACATCACCGACCGGCACGTGCTGATCATCGAAGACATCATCGACTCGGGGCTGACGCTCAGCTGGATCCGCACCAACTTGAAATCCCGTAACCCTGCGTCGGTCGAGATCTGCACACTGCTGCGTAAGCCCGAGGCGTCCAAGGTCGAGATCGACGTGCGTTACGTCGGCTTCGAGATCGGCAACGAGTTCGTCGTCGGATACGGCTTGGATTTTGCCGAGAAGTTTCGCAACCTGCGTGAGGTCGGCATTCTCGCCCCGCACATGTACCGGTAGACGGTCATCTCGCCCTACTTCCTGGTCAAGCACGACTTTCTCCCCGTGCGCTACTTCTTCCACGTGTGGCGTAGACGCCCCCTGTAGGTCATGGCAGGGGCAACAGTCTGGAACACTGGTTCCTCGTTGCGCGTTGAGGCGTGCAGACCTGGTGTCTCAACTGAGCCCATCACACGAGCAGAAGGAGCGGGGCCGAGCGGCTCCGAACATTGATGAGCAAGAAAAAACAGCAACGCAGTCCTTGGCTGTGGGTGGCCCTCGTAATCGGCTTTGCCGTGCTCGGCTTTGCCGTGTTTTCGCCGAGCGCGTATAGCCGCATCGACACCTCGGATGCCCTCAAGCTCATCGCAGACGGCAAGGTGGCTTCGGCCACGCTCACCCCGGATCGTGTCGACCTGGACCTCAAAAGTGGAACGACGTTCTCCGATGACGACGTCAGCGACGCATCGAAGGTCCAGGCCTACTACGTGGAGAGTCGCGGCGACATGCTCGTCGGTGCGCTCGATGACACACCGCCTGCTGACGGATTCACCGATGACCCGGCTCGGCAGAACTGGCTGGTGTCGCTGCTGTTCACGCTCATCCCGTTGATCCTGATCCTCGGGCTGTTCTTGTTCTTGATGATGCGTATGCAGGGCGGCGGCCGGGGGGTCATGCAGTTCGGCAAGTCCAAGGCCAAGTTGGCGTCCGCCGATATGCCGAAGGTCACCTTCGCCGACGTGGCCGGCGCAGACGAGGCCGTCGAAGAGCTCTTTGAGATCAAGGAGTTCTTGGCCGAGCCGCAGAAGTTCCTCGATGTCGGGGCCAAAATCCCCAAGGGTGTGCTGCTATACGGCCCTCCGGGCACCGGAAAGACCCTGCTGGCCCGCGCTGTTGCCGGTGAGGCCGGCGTGCCGTTCTACTCCATCTCGGGCTCGGACTTCGTCGAGATGTTCGTCGGTGTCGGTGCCTCGCGAGTGCGCGACCTCTTCGAGCAGGCCAAAGAGAACGCGCCAGCCATCATCTTTGTCGACGAGATCGACGCGGTCGGTCGCCACCGCGGCGCCGGCATGGGCGGCGGGCACGACGAGCGCGAGCAGACGCTGAACCAGCTTCTGGTGGAGATGGACGGCTTCGACGTCAAGACCAACGTCATCTTGATCGCCGCCACCAACCGCCCAGACATCTTGGACCCGGCGCTGCTGCGACCGGGCCGATTCGACCGTCAGATCGCCGTCGAAGCCCCCGACATGATGGGCCGCAACCACATCCTGCAGGTGCACGCGCAGGGCAAGCCGATGGCCGACGACGTCGACCTGATGACGGTCGCTCGGCAAAGCCCAGGATTCTCTGGTGCCGATTTAGCCAACGTGCTCAACGAAGCAGCCCTATTGGCAGCCCGCAACAACGAGAAGATCATCCTTAATCATCATCTCGAAGAGGCGATCGATCGGGTGATGGCCGGCCCGCAGAAACGTTCTCGCGTCATGAGCGCCAAAGAACGCAAGATCACCGCCTACCATGAGGGAGGTCACGCCCTCGTCGCTGCGGCGATGAACAACACCGACCCGGTTAGCAAGATCACCATTCTTCCGCGCGGTCGTGCGCTGGGTTACACGATGGTGCTGCCGGCTGACGACAAGTACTCGACGACGCGCAATGAGTTGCTCGACCAGTTGGCCTACGCCCTCGGTGGCCGGGTCGCCGAAGAAATCATCTTCCATGACCCCACCACCGGTGCCTCGAACGACATCGAGAAGGCCACCGGTCTGGCCCGCAAGATGGTGACGCAGTTCGGGATGAGCGAGCGCATCGGCGCCGTCAAGCTCGGCTCCGGCTCCGGTGAGGTCTTCCTCGGTAAGGATATCGGCCACGAGCGCGACTACTCCGAGGACTTGGCAGGCGTGGTGGACCGTGAGGTCCGGCGCTTCATCGAGGCGGCGCACGACGAGGCCTGGCACGCGCTCAACGACAACCGCGACTTGCTCGACTCATTGGTATTGGAGCTGCTGGAGAAAGAGACCCTGAACGCTGCTCCGCTAGCCGAGATCTTCGCCAACGTCGTCAAGCGCCCGCAGCGTCCGGTCTGGCTCTCCAGCGACGACCGCAGCGTGCACGAACGCGGCCCGGTGCTGACCGAGGCTGAGCGTCGCGCGATGTCTAACGGGCATCAGGTGCCTGCCGGACAGACCGAGCACCCCGCAGCGCAGGTCGTGCAGATCCCCGAGGGCGGACATGTCGACCCCGGCCGAGTCTGACGGCGTCGACCACGCCCGGATCGAAGCGGCGGTCCGCGAGATATTGATCGCGGTGGGTGAAGACCCCGACCGGGACGGACTGATCGAAACCCCAGCACGAGTGGGGCGTGCCTACGCTGAGATGTTTTCCGGGCTGCGGCAGTCGCCAGACATGATCTTGGCTACGACGTTCGATGTTGAGCACGAAGAGTTGATCTTGGTGCGAGACATCTCGGTCTACAGCGTGTGCGAGCACCACCTGGTGCCCTTCCACGGTGTGGCCCACGTGGGCTACATTCCCGGCCCCGACGGCAAAGTCACGGGCCTATCTAAGTTGGCTCGTCTCGTCGACGTCTTCGCCCGCCGCCCTCAGGTTCAAGAGCGACTCACGACCCAGATTGCCGACGCCTTGGAGACGAGCCTGCACCCGCGCGGCGTGATCGTGGTCATCGAAGCCGAGCATCTGTGTATGTCGATGCGGGGGGTGCGCAGACCTGGTGCCCGCACCATCACCTCGGCCGTTCGCGGGCAGTTGCGTGTCGGCGCCACGCGCGCCGAGGCGATGAGCTTGGCGTTGGCGCGGCGACCATAACCTGATGACCCTGAACCGATGACTCTCATCATGGGGGTGCTCAACGTCACCCCGGATTCGTTCAGCGACGGTGGGCTGTGGGCTGACGTCGAAGCAGCCGTTGAGCACGGAGCCGCCCTCGGCGCCCAGGGCGCAGCCATCGTGGACGTCGGCGGGGAGTCGACTCGTCCCGGTGCCACCCGGCCCAGCGTCGACGAAGAATTGTCGCGGGTGGTCCCGGTCATCGCTGGGCTACGCGAGCGCGGCGTGACGACCTCTATCGACACTATGCGGGCCAGCGTTGCGCGTGAGTGCGTGGCCGCTGGCGCGAGCATCGTCAACGACGTCTCGGGTGGGCTAGCCGACGTGGATATGACCGCCGTGGTCGCGGCGGCGGACGTGCCGTTCATTGCGATGCACTGGCGTGGCCACTCCGACACGATGAACGACGCGGCGACCTACGATGACGTGGTCGCCGAGGTTGTTGCTCACCTAGCGGCGCAGGTGCAGGGCTTGGTGGCGCACGGGGTCGCGGCCGAGCAGATCATCATCGACCCGGGCTTTGGCTTCGCCAAGGACGCACACCATAACTGGACGCTGCTTGCCGGACTCGGGAAGGTGGTTTCGTTGGGGCATCGAGTGCTCGTCGGGACCTCCCGCAAACGATTCTTAGGGCACCTGCCCGGCGCCGCTGAGCTGATTCCCGCCGGCCAACGGGATGCGGCCACGGCCGCGACCAGCCTCCTTGCCGCCCAAGCCGGCGCGTGGGCGGTGCGGGTGCACGACGTTCCCAGCACGGCCCAGGCCCTCGGCGTCTTCGAAATGGTGCGACGTGGCTGAAGTCATCACACTGGCTGGAGTGAAGGCCTACGGGTACCACGGGGTCTTGGACTCCGAGCGCCGAGAAGGCCAAGACTTCATCGTGGATGTCTCCATGGAGGTGGACACCGGGCCGGCGGCGCACTGCGACGATGTGACTCAGACGGTGAACTACGCAGAGGTCGCCGCCGACATCGTGGCCATCATCGAAGGCGAACCGCGCAATCTGATCGAGACCGTTGTGGCGCAGATTGCCGACACGGTGATGGCCAACTACGAGTTCGTTCAGAGCGCGAAGATCACACTGCACAAGCCTCAGGCCCCTGTGGGTGTCCCGTTCGGTGACGTGTCGATCCGCGCGCAGCGTCGCCGCGAGGTGCCGGTCGTCATCGCGGTGGGTGCCAACCTCGGCCAGCCCGCAGGAACGGTCTCCGGCGCGATCGGCGACCTCGACGACATACCGGGGATATGGGGTGTCCGCGCCTCCCCGCTGTATCGCACAACCCCCGTGGGCGGGCCCCAACAAGACGACTACGTGAACGCGGTGGTGCTGGCGAGCACGTCCCTGAGTCCGCATCGGCTGCTCCTTCAGCTGCAGCAGGTCGAGAACCGGTGGGGCCGGACTCGCGCGGTGCGCTGGGGGCCGCGCACCCTCGACCTCGATCTCGTGCAATACGGCGATTCGTCTGAAGGCAACGAGCGGCTCGTGAGCGACGATATGTTGGAACTGCCGCATCCTCGGGCGCACCGGCGAGCCTTTGTGCTGGTGCCGTGGGCCGCCGTGGACGACTCCGCCGCCGTCACCGTCGAAGGCGATGTCACGCAGGTGTCTGCGTTGCTCGCCGCCCTCGACACGTCAGGCGTGACCGTGGTCGAGTCACCATGAAGAAGGAGAGCGACGGCATCACCGTGAGCGCGGCGGTTGTCGCCATCGCGCTGGCCTTCGCGCTCGGCTGGTTGGCCCTCTTTGCGTGGCGCTCTAGCGGGCGCGAATATCCGCTGTTGCCGTGGTTCGGCTTCGTCCCGATGGCGTTGTATGCCGTGCTGGTGCTGTTTGCGGCGTGGAAGGTGCGCCAATACGTCCGGAGCTCCCCGGCGCTGCTGGCGAGCACGTTCACGCCCACCCCACAGCAAGCCCGAGGCACGCTGGTCGCTGCCCAAGCAGGTGCCCTCGGCGGCGCGATGCTGGTGGGCTTCTACGCGGCCAACGCCGTGTTGCACCTGACCACGCTCGACGTCGAGTCGGTACGCGCCATGTTCGTCCGGGCGGTAGTCAGCCTCCTTGCCGCTGCGCTGGTCAGCGTCGCAGGGTTCATGGCTCAGTGGATGTGCCGACTACCCGAGGACGACCGCGACGACGACTTGGGCCGCAGGCCTGACGACGAAGCTTACGGCTAGACCTGAGAGAGGGACGTCACTTGTCGACGTCGCCGACCACGAAGAAGGTGGACCCCAAGATGGCAACCATGTCACCGACGACGGTGCCGGGCAGCAACTCGGAGAGCACCTGGACGTTATTGAACGAGGCTGACCTCAACTTCAGGCGCCAGGGAACCTTCTCGCCACGGCTGACCAAGTAATAACCGTTGAACCCAAGCGGGTTTTCAGAGGCGAAATAGTGCTCCCCGGCCGGAACCTTCAGGATCTTGGGCAACTTCACGTTGATCGGACCGTCGGGGAGGTCGCGCAACACCTCCACGCATCGGGTGGCCAGGTTGAGGCTGACGTGTACCTGCTCCAGCAGCACCTCTAACCGGGCTAGTGCGTCGCCGGCCTCGCGAGTGACCACCCTGCCAGGGCCGCCGGGGGCGAACAGTTCGGCATACGCCAGGTAGGGCTCGTCCCGCCGCAGGTCCATGTCCAAGCCGCTGGCGCGTGCGATCGGGCCGCTCACTCCGTAGGCCTTAGCCGTCTCGATGTCGAGCACCCCAACTCCATGCGTCCGGGCTCGCAAGATTTCGTTGCCCACCAGCAACGACTCGAGGTCCGGCAGCCTTGAGCGCACCGCCGCGATGGCGCGCTCGACGTGGTCCAGCCAATCTGGTGGGAGGTCGGCACGCAGGCCGCCTACCTGGGCAATCATGTAGTGCATCCGACCGCCGGAGATCTCCTCCATAACGGCCTGCAGTTCTTCGCGCTCGCGGAAGGCGTAGAAGATCGGGGTGATCGCGCCGAGCTCGAGGGGATAGGAGCCGAGGAACATGAGGTGGTTGAGCACTCGGTTGAGCTCGGCCAGCAGCGTCCGGGCCCAGGTGGCGCGCTCGGGCACCTCCATCTCTAGCAGGGCCTCCACCGTGAGTGCTACACCGATCTCGTTGCTGAAGGCCGAGAGCCAGTCGTGCCGGTTGGCCAGCACTATGATTTGGCGGTAATCGCGGACCTCGAAGAGCTTCTCTGCGCCCCGGTGCATATAGCCGATGATCGGCTCGGCGGCGACGATCCGCTCGCCGTCCGCGGTGATCTTCAGGCGCAGCACGCCGTGGGTGGCGGGGTGTTGCGGCCCGATATTGAGCACCATCTCGGTCGTGCTCAGACCGGCCGCGCCGATGCTCACATCCATTGGCCGACCGCGAGGGGTGGTCACGTCGGTGCGGGCGCCGCTCATCGGGTCAACCTATCCGGTGCTCATCGCCAGCACCCACCAGAACCCCCCAAAACCGTGCGGCTCACGCAGCACCCGGTCGGCGGTGTGCTGCGCAAGCGCCTCCAGGTAAGCCGAAGGCTGGGTCCGCGCGAGATCGTGCGGCGGCATCGTCGGCGGGCCGAGCACATCGCTGAGCATCTCGTGCTGCAGCCTGGCCGTGACCGCTTTCGCGCCGAGGCCTCCTGTAACGAGCAGCGAGTCGATACACACATGCGCGGTCACGTCCATAGAGCCATCAGGCACCGGGGCCACCGCTCGGCCCGCTCGATAACCGGTCAGGGTGCCGTTGATCGGTCGATGCCCACTCCGATGTCCGTAGTCCACCGCTAGGACGAGGCCGTGGTCGACGCGGGACACCAGATCAGCAAAGGCCCGGTCTCGGCTCAACCCCACCTCGGCTGTCTCCGTATCCGGATCGACCCAGGTCTGCAGCCATTCGAGTTCGGGGCCTTCGATTTCGCTACCCACGTGTTGCTCGCCGTCGCAAGGATCAACGAGCACCTCACGCCATACGGTGTCGGTGCCGCGCAGTGCCACCATCGCAGGCACCACATCGAGCCATTCGTGGGCCACGACCAACGTTGAGCTCAGGCCAGACAACTCGGTAGGCAGAGCTCCGCCGCCGGGGGAGACCACCCAGTCGATGTGCTTGGGCAGATCTGTGGGGCGTTCGACAATGTCCACGCCGACAAGCGACACGTCAGGTGCTGCCCGCGCCATCGCTGTCGTGAAGGCTCCACGCCCAGCAGCGACATCCACAATGGTGCGCACACCGTGCCGTCGCGCCAGCGTAGTGATCGCCCGAGCCATGACCGCGTCCGCGTGCGGAACCCCTCCCACCGAGGTGGCGAAGTGACCGGCGGGGCCCTCTGCTGCGTGATAGAAGCCGTGCGGCCCGTAGAGAGCGTTGTGCCAGGCGTGGGGCCAGGGCACCGGTGTCGCGCTCACAGGTTCGATCCTCCCAGACTTCATAAAGGGTCACGGCGCTCGGAGGACAAACGTCACCTTAGAATCACCGTTGTGGATCTGACGTCGGTGCTCCAGGTCCTGGGTGGACTTATCTTGCTAGTGGCCGGGGGCGAGTTGCTGGTGCGCGGCGCCTCCGCGCTCGCAGTGAAAGCCGGTATCTCGCCGTTGGTGGTCGGGTTAACCGTCGTCTCGGTCGCCACCTCCGCACCTGAGTTGGCGGTCACCACCGGCGCGGTGTTCTCGGGGGAGAGCGAGCTGGCGATCGGAAATGTCATCGGCAGTAACATCGCCAACATCCTGCTTGTGCTCGGCATATCGGCGGTCGTCCTCCCGTTGGGGATCCGTCGGCAGTTGGTCCGCATCGACGTGCCCTTTCTGATCGTCCTGGGATTCATGCTGCTGCTCTTGTCTCTCGACGGGAACATCAGCCTGCTCGATGGCGGAGTGCTGCTCCTGGCTTGGGTGGGCCACACGGGGATGAGCGTCTGGTTGTCCAAGCGGGGGGATATGTCTGCACCGGATGGAGGGACCGGTGTCGGCGACGGCGACGGCGACGGCGCGGGCATTCCACCGAAGTTGAGCCTGACGCTGGCGCTGTTGTGCGTGGCCGCAGGCGTAGGCCTGCTGGTCGGGGGAGCGAACCTTCTGGTCACCGGGGCCGTATCAATTGCGACGGGGTTGGGTGTGAGTTCGCTAGTCATCGGTCTTACGGTGGTGGCCATCGGCACGTCGTTGCCCGAGCTCGTGGCCTCGATCATTGCGGTACGCCAGAAAGAAGGCGACCTTGCTGTGGGCAACGCCATCGGAAGTTGCCTGGCCAACATCGGCCTTGTCCTTGGGGTGCCCTCGGTGCTCAGCTCGGGCGGTTTGCCGGTGCCTAGCGCGGTGTTGTCGATCGACTTGCCGCTCATGGTGGCCACCAGCGCGGTGTTGCTGCCGGTGATCTACACCGGCGCCCGCATCGCCCGCCGAGAAGGGGTGCTGTTCGTTACCCTCTACGTCGCCTACACCGCATACCTGGTGTTGAACGCCGGGGGTCACGACTCCACAAGCGGCTTCAGCCTCGTGATGCTCTTTATGGTCCTGCCGCTGGTCGCGATCACGTTGCTCAGTCTCTCCGCGCGGGAACGTCGTTCGCGAGAACGTGCCAAGCAGAACGGGCGTACCCTTGGCTGACGCTGGACTGGGCTGTCGGATTTCTGCTAGATCGAGAATAGGAATCGGGGCACACTGGGTCAGGTGATCCTCGATACGAACGCCCGCATGGCCGCTGTGCGTAGCCGCGATGCCCGCTTCGACGGGTTCTTCTACCTGGGCGTGACCAGCACCAAGATCTACTGCCGTCCCAGTTGCCCGGCTCGCGTCCCCAAAGAGTCGAATATGCGGTTCTATCCCAGTGCCGCCGCCGCACAAGGAGCAGGGTTCCGGGCCTGCAAACGGTGTCGACCTGACGCAACCCCCGGATCGCCTCTCTGGCACGAACGCAGCGATGTGGTAGCGCGGGTGATGCGGCTCATCTTCGACGGGGTCATCGACCGAGAGGGCGTCGCCGGGGTAGCCCGACGCGTGGGGTACAGCGAGCGGCAGGTCGAACGCCTGGTCCTGGCCGAATTGGGGGCTGGACCGCTGGCGTTGGCTCGGGCTCAGCGGGCACACACCGCGCGCGTGCTCATCGAGACCACTACCTTGCCGATGTCGGAGATTGCCTACGCGGCGGGTTTCACCAGCATTCGATCTTTCAACGACACAATCCGCGAAGTTTTCGACGCCACCCCGACCCACTTACGGTCCACACCGCCGCGCAGGTCGCTCCCCGGCGGCCCCCAGCCCAAGGGAGTCTCGGCCCATCGGGTCACGCTGCGTCTACCGTTCCGCGGTCGGCTGCACGCCCCGAGTCTTTTTGGTCACCTCGCGGCGACCAGCGTGCCGGGGGTCGAGCAGTGGATCGACACAGTATTGGTGCGCTCCATTCGCCTCGCGCGCGGTCCCGCGCTGATCCACGTGAGCCCGCGCGCTGATCACGTTGCAGCGACCCTGTCGCTGGCCGATCTCCGAGACCTCACGACGGCCATGCAACGATGCCGACGCCTCCTCGATCTCGATGCCGACCCCGTCGCCATCGACGAACACCTCGCCCGCGATCCGCTGCTCGCTCCGTTGGTCGCCTCCGCCGCGGGCGTGCGTATCCCGGGGGCGATGGACCCAGCCGAGATGGCTATTCGGATCGTGCTGAGTCAACACATCTCCACCAAAGCTGCCGCGACCCTGACCGCCCGACTGGTCCGCACGCTCGGCGAGCCGTTCGTTGGTCATGGCAACGCTGTTGGGGGCACGAGCGCTGGCGAGGGCATTAACTGGCTTTTTCCCTCGCCCGCTGCCATCGCAGCGGCCGACCCAGGCCTCCTGCCTGGTATGCCGCCCACGCGCCTGCGCTCGTTGCGCTTGCTGGCGAGCGCGCTGGCTGACAGCTCCGTCGACGTCGGCCCTGCGGCCGACTGGGCGCAGGCGCGAAGCCGACTCCTCGCCATTCCCGGCATTGGGCCGTGGACGGTCGAGATGATCGCACTGCGCGCCATGGGAGACCCCAATGCCTTCCCTGCGACGGACCTTGGCGTTCGCAACACCGCGATAGCGCTGGGGTTGCCCGCCCCGCCCCGAGATCTGATTAGCCACGCCGCCGCGTGGCAACCTTGGCGTGGTTACGCCACCCAAAGCCTCTGGGCGGCCAGCGACCACGTCGCCGCCCGCATGCCCGAACCCACCACAGGAGCGACGACGTAATGCTGCGATTGCCCGTACAGCGATTCGATCTGCAGCGATTCCACTACGACATGGACAGTCCCGTCGATGCTCTGACCCTGGTCAGCGACGGTCGAGCGCTGATCGGTCTGTACTTCGTGGAGCACCGGCACGCCCCGCCAGCGGACGACCGAGGCGCGCGGGTCGGCGACAACGATCTTGCTGACCACCCCATCTTTGTTACTGCGCGAGACCAACTGGATGAGTACTTTGCCGGGCAACGGCGTGACTTCGACGTGGCGTTGAATCCGCACGGCACGGCATTCCAACACCGCGTGTGGGCCGCGTTGCGCACCATCGATTTTGGTCAGACCGCTAGCTATGGCCAGATTGCGGCGGCCATCGACTCGCCGTCAGCCTCACGGGCCGTGGGAGCAGCCAACGGCCGCAATCCGATCTCCATCATCGTGCCGTGCCACCGCGTGATCGGCGGCAACGGTTCCTTGACCGGATACGGCGGCGGAGCCCCACGCAAGCAGGCGCTGTTGGATTTGGAACGCAGCGTCACCGGCGCGTCGTTGTTCTGACTTCCCCTTCGTTATCCTCATGTGGTGAATCACCCACCGACATCGCCCGACGTCGACCTTCCTGAGCAGATCCAGATTCGCCAGGCCAAGCGTGCCCAGTTGATCGCCGATGGTGGTGAGGCCTACCCCGCTCACGTGCCGGTGACGCACAGCCTCCACGAGGTGCGCCAGGCGTGGAGCCACCTGGTCGCCGAAGAGGTCAGCGACACCGAAGTGGGCATCGGCGGGCGGGTGGTCTTCATCCGCAACACCGGGAAGTTGTGCTTCGCCAGCCTGCAATCCGGGATGGGCGACCGCTTGCAAGTGATGCTCAGCCTGGCGGTCGTGGGCGAAGAGGCATTGACGCGTTGGAAATCTCTGGTCGATCTAGGCGACCACGTCTTTGTTCACGGCGAAGTCATCAGCAGCCGCCGGGGGGAGCTGTCGGTGATGGCCGACGAGTGGCAGATGGCGAGCAAAGCCCTTCGCCCACTTCCGGTTCTGCACAGAGAACTGTCGGGGGAGCAGCGTGTTCGCCGCAGGTATGTCGACCTGATCGTCCGCGACGAAGCGCGAGCGATGGTGCGCCACCGTGCGGCCGTGACCCGCGCGATCCGCGAGGTCTTGCATGCCCAGACGTACCTGGAAGTGGAGACTCCTACCCTGCAAGCTATTCACGGTGGGGCGAATGCGCGGCCATTTCGCACGCACTTGAACGCGTTCGACATGCCGATGACGCTGCGTATCGCCCTCGAGCTTTATCTCAAGCGCGCAGTGGTCGGGGGCGTGGATCGGGTCTACGAAATGGGACGCATTTTCCGTAACGAGGGCATCGATTCTTCGCACAGTCCTGAGTTCACGATGCTCGAGGCCTATGCCGCCTATGGGGATCAAGTCACCATGGCAGCATTGACGAAAGACATTGTGTTGGCAGCTGCCGACGCGGTCGGGTCACGTCAGATCACGAGTGGCACAGACACCATCGACCTTGACGGCGAGTGGACGTGGCTATCCTTTTACGATGGGCTCTCGAAGGCGGTGGGCCGCGTCGTCACGGTCAACACGGAGGTGCACGTGCTCTCGGCGTTGGCCGCTGAGCACGGAGTGAGTCTTCCCGAGAATGCCAGTGGGCAAAAGATCGCGATGGAAATTTTTGAGTCTGCAGTTGAACCTCTCCTTGTGCAGCCGACCTTCGTCTGTGACTATCCGCAGGCAGCTCAGCCTTTGGCGCGCCCGCACCGATCCGAACCCGGCCTCATTGAAGCCTGGGACCTCATTATCGGTGGGATGGAACGAGCTACGGCTTTCACCGAACTCATTGATCCAGAGATTCAACGAGCTCGATTGGTCGAACAATCAATTCTTGCAGCCGGAGGGGACGCAGAAGCAATGTCTGTTGATGAAGACTTTCTCCAGGCGCTTGAACATGCGGCCCCGCCGATGGGTGGTTTAGGCCTTGGCGTTGATCGATTGCTGATGCTGCTGACTGGGGCCGGAATCAGAGAGACCATCCTGTTCCCCTTCGTGAGAGCACAGGCCTGACGTGGGGGTATGGGAGGCGACGTGGCCGATCCTGGCCGCGTTGCTGCCGTCGATCGGTCTGCTCTACCTTTTTTGGGTGATCATGAAGCACATCCTTGAAGGTGATCGGCGAGAACGTGCGGCGCAACGCCTTTGGGAAGCGGAACAGGATGCTGCGTTGATGCCTAATGAGTCCCCTCATGGTGACGATGACAACAGGAATGACTCATAGTTCGTGTTTATGTTGTCGTTTCGCTTCTTTAGTGGCTAATATTGCATTGGTTGCTCGGTCCGTGTCCGAGCGCATACCTTCGACGAAGTAAGAGGTTTATCCATGGCACAACGAGTGCAAGTGATTCTCGAGGACGACCTCGATGGCGGACAGGCTGCAGAGACAGTGGAGTTCGCGCTGGATGGGGTCAGTTACGAGATTGACCTCAGCGACGGTAACGCCTCGGCGTTGCGCAATGATCTGGCCCGCTGGGTGGCTCACTCGCGTCGCTCTGGCGGTCGCCGCCAAACCCGCCGCCGCAACGGTGGCGCAAGCAGCGGGGCCTCCCGTGAGGAGCTCGCACGCATTCGCGAATGGGGTCGCAACAACGGTTACTCCGTGAGTGACCGCGGCCGTGTTTCGCAGGACGTGCAGGACGCCTACGCTGCAGCAAACTGATACACCTGCGTCGTGACGCACTGATGGCCCCCATTCGAAACTCCGTGAGTTTCGATGGGGGCCATCAGCGTTAGATTGGGGATTGCGGGTCATTGAGCGATGGCGGCGCTGGGGGAAAGTGGCGGGCTAAGCACGCGGGGACATCACCAATAGGCACTTGAGCTAACTGGCCGTCGCGTTCTGCGCCGCGCTCAATCTCGGTCCACGTTCGGGGGGTGGCGACGGTCGGACGATCTCGACCTCGTAGCGACCAGGGGCAGATCGTCGTTTTCGCGGCCGTGTTCTGTGACCAGTCGAAGAACACCTTGTTGGCCCGGGCGGCCTTGTTCATCTGCCACACCACGGCGTCGGGTTGCGCCCTTGCAAGGTGCTGCGCGAGCGATTTGGCCACGGCGGTGATCTCCGCCGCTTCACGATCACCCTCGAGGTCGGCATACAACTGCATGCCTTTGCTGCCGCTGGTGACCGGCGTCAACGTTAACCCGGTGCCTTCGATCTGCTCGCGGAGCACCAGAGCGATCTGCGCGCACTCCATCAAGCCGGTTCCCGGGCCGGGGTCGAGGTCGATTACAAGGCGGTCGGGGAGCTTGGCCTCGCCTGCGGAGGTGACGCGCCACTGCGGCACATGGAATTCCAATGATCCGAGGTTGGCGAGGTAGACGAGGTCAGCAAGGTCGCCGATGACGGGATAGGTGACGTGAGAGTGGGAGCGCGACCCGGTGCCCGGCCCACGCATCGTGACCGACGGCAGCCAATCGGGCGCGCCGCTGGGCAGATTCTTCTCGAAGAAGTGATCACCGCCCACGCCATGAGGCCATCGCACCCGAGTAACGGGTCGATGCGCCAAGTGACCGAGTATGTGATCGGAGACCGTGATGTAGTGCTGCAAGACATTGAGTTTGGTGGTGCCGGTCGCTGGATACATCACCTTGTCGAGGTTGCTCACGCGCAGTCGGCGGCCAGCGATCGTGAGGTGCCCGATGTCATCGGTCGGCATAGGGCACTTGCTTTGGTCCGAGGTCACTGCGCAGACGTTGGTATGACGGCTGGCGCAGTCGAGCCGAAGCGTTCACGCCTAGCGATGCCACGTCGACCACCAAGACGGGCTTGACCCACGTGGTGCCCCGCGCGTCAACGTCAGGGACGTCGCCGGTGAACGGGCTGTGCGGCTGGGCCAACGGTGCCAGGGCCTGGGCCAGTCGGGCCCCGGCGCGCCCCGCAAGCCCACTTCCGACGCGCCCCCGGAAGGCGAGGCCGCTGCCGTGGATGGACGTCGGCGAGCCGACCAGCAGCGCCCCGAGAGCGGTGGAGCCCACTTGCGGTCTCCACCCGCCGATGACGTACGAATCGCAACCACGATGGGGAAACTTCAGCCAGTCCTTGCTGCGGGTACCCGGTAGGTAGGGGGAGTCCAGCCTCTTGGACACCACCCCCTCCAGTCCCTGCGCGGCGCTAGCCGTCCACAGAGCAGGCCCGTCGGCATACGTCGTGGACAGCGACCGCGTCGGGCCCGGTGACCAGATCGATTCCAGGGCCTGCCGTCGCTCCCTCAGTGGCAGGCTTGTGATGTCGAGTCCGTCCAGACGGAGTAAATCGAAGACCATGAAGGTGGCCGGGCGCTGCGCAGCGCGACGCGCGGCACTGGCCCGGCCCCGTTCGTCGTCGCCGATGTGCACTCGATCAACGACCCGGGAAAACACGGGCACGCCGTCGAGCCAGGCGATCGCCTCGCCATCAAACAACGCGTCGGGGGCAACGTCGGCCAAGGCCGCAAACTCGGGAAAGCCTGCGCTGACGTCTCGCCCGGAGCGGGTCCGTAGCATGACTGTTCCGTCGCGGACATCGGCGAGGAGGCGCACACCATCCCACTTGATTTCATGCTGCCAGGCCGGCCCGGTGGGCATGGAGACCCCGCCGCCGGGAGCACCCGGACTGGCGATCATCGGTTTCATAGGTCCATATTGGGCCCATGCGAGCCATCTGGAAGGGAGCCGTGTCGTTCGGGTTGGTCAATGTGCCCGTCCGGCTCTACTCGGCCACCGAAAACCATGACCTGAGTTTCCACCAGGTCCGCGCCAGCGACGGATCGCGCGTGCGCTACAAACGCGTCGCCCAAGCCGACGGTGAGGAGGTGGCTTACCGCGAGATCGCCAAAGGCTATGAAGCGGACGACGGAACCACCGTGATGTTGACTGACGCCGACCTGGCGACGCTGCCCAATCGGAGTAGCAAAGAGATCGCGGTCGAGAGTTTTGTGCCTATCGCGCAGATCGACCCGATTCTCTACGACAAGGCCTACTACATCGAGCCGGATGAGATGGGCGCCAAGGCCTACGGATTGCTGCGTGAGGCGCTGCGCGAAACGGAGCGCGTCGCGGTGGTCACCGTCAGCGTGCGCACACGGATGACCATGGCCGTCTTACGGGTGCTCGGTGACGTGATCGTGTTGCAGACCTTGCTGTGGCCCGACGAGGTGCGTGACGCCGCCGACCTCAAGCACCTCGACAAGGTCAGCGAGCCGAAAGACTCCGAAGTCAAGATGGCCCAGATGCTGGTGGAGTCGATGGCGGGCGATTTCATACCCGAAGAGCACGTCGATGACTACAAAGAGGCGGTCGAAGCCTTGGTGGCGGCGAAGATCGAAGGCGGGGAGACCACCACCGCACCCGCCGACGACGATGAATCTGACTCCGGGGAAGTTGTCGACCTCCTTGCGGCCTTGCAGCGCAGCGTGGATCGGGCCAAGAAGAGTCAGAACAGCAAGGCGAGCGACGAGAAGGACGCTTCGCGCGGGAAGGCTGGTTGAACGCCGCACCTCCCGACCCGCCGCCGCTTCTCATCCCGGTCGGTATGTTCCGGGAAGAATCGGTGCGTCGTGCTGGGCTCATCGACGTTTCAGCGGCCGTGGAGGGCCAACGCGTGGGCGACGACCCCACCTCGACCTGGCGACTGAGTCTGTGGCGGTGGCATCGAGCGGGGTATGGCGACGTGCCCGCGAGTGTGGCCGTCACCTTTGTTGCCCAGTGGGTGCTGCAGTCGGTGGCGTGTGCCGTCGTCGCCGCCGACCGATCTGGGGGACACCTGGGGTCGCCCTTAGGCCTGCACATCGCCACGGACGCCATCGCGTTCTACCCCAAGGAAGTGCTGATCGAGCCCGCTGAGCTGCTGTCGGGGCGCGCTGGCGACCCGCATGCGGCATACCGAAGCGCGGCGCTTGCCTTCATCGACACCTACCGCCCCGATATGCCGATGAGTTCGCGGCAGCGTTACGGGTTGGTGCATGACGTGTGGCAGGCGGCCACCGTCAACGGCCGGGCACGTCGTCAATCGTGCTGCTTCTTGTATGCGCTGCCCGGCATGCGCGTCTGTGCGAGTTGTCCCCGCATTCCTCTTGCTTAGGGCACTGCACTTGCGCCCAGGGCGAACAGGGGCGCCTGAGTCAGGTGATTGTGGAACAGTCCTAGATGCGCCCACGTTGAGACAAGCAACGACACGTACCATCGAGGTCCTCGCGACATCAGGAGAATCCATGTTCGAACGGTTTACTGACCGAGCCCGCCGCGTGGTTGTGCTTGCGCAAGAAGAAGCGCGCATGCTCAACCACAACTACATCGGCACTGAGCACATCCTTCTCGGCCTCATCCACGAAGGCGAAGGCGTAGCAGCCAAGGCCCTGGAGTCTTTGGGCATCTCTCTGGACGCAGTCCGGGATCAGGTGCAGGAGATCATCGGCCAAGGGCAGCAGTCCCCGACGGGGCACATTCCTTTCACTCCCCGCGCCAAGAAGGTGTTGGAGCTCTCGCTGCGCGAGGGCCTGCAGCTTGGCCACAACTACATCGGGACCGAGCACATCCTGCTCGGCCTCATTCGTGAAGGCGAGGGGGTCGCCGCCCAGGTGCTGGTCAAGCTCGGTGCTGACCTCAACAAGGTCCGCCAGCAGGTCATCCAATTGCTCTCGGGCTACCAGGGCAAAGAAACGGCAGCCGCCGGGGTCGGTTCAGGCGGCCAAGAGGGCCAGCAGGCCGGCTCGCTGGTGCTCGACCAGTTCGGCCGCAACCTGACCCAAGCTGCACGCGAAGGCAAGCTCGACCCCGTCATCGGTCGATCTAAAGAGATCGAGCGCGTCATGCAGGTGCTGTCGCGTCGGACCAAGAACAACCCGGTCCTGATTGGCGAGCCCGGTGTCGGTAAGACGGCGGTGGTCGAGGGCCTAGCCAGTGACATCATTCGCGGGGAGGTGCCGGAGACGCTGAAGGACAAGCAGCTCTACACCCTGGACCTCGGTGCGCTCGTCGCAGGTAGCCGCTACCGCGGTGACTTCGAAGAGCGCCTGAAGAAGGTCCTCAAAGAGATCCGTACGCGCGGCGACATCATCTTGTTTATCGACGAGATCCACACCCTCGTCGGGGCAGGTGCTGCCGAAGGCGCGATCGACGCGGCCAGCATCCTTAAGCCGATGTTGGCTCGTGGTGAGCTGCAGACCATCGGCGCCACCACGCTGGATGAGTACCGCAAGCACATCGAGAAAGACGCGGCGCTGGAACGGCGTTTCCAGCCGATCCAGGTGGCTGAGCCGACCCTTGCTCATTCCATCGAGATCCTCAAAGGCCTGCGCGACCGTTATGAAGCGCACCACCGAGTTTCGATTACGGACGGGGCACTGGTCGCTGCGGCCACCATGGCCGACCGCTATATCAACGATCGTTTCCTGCCCGATAAGGCCATCGACTTGATCGACGAGGCCGGGGCCCGACTACGCATCCGCCGGATGACCGCACCGCCAGACTTGCGCGATTTCGACGAGAAGATTAGTCACGCCAAGCGGGAAAAGGAGTCGGCCATCGACGGCCAAGACTTCGAGCTCGCGGCCCGGCTGCGCGACGAGGAGCACAAGCTCACTCAGGCCCGCGCATCTCGTGAGAAGGAATGGAAGGCCGGCGACATGGACGTTGTGGCCGAGGTTGACGAGGAGCTCATCGCTGAGGTTCTTGCGGCGTCCACCGGCATTCCGGTGATGCGTTTGACCGAGGAAGAGTCCTCGCGTCTGTTGCACATGGAAGACGAGCTGCACAAGCGGATCGTCGGCATGGAAGAGGCGATTAAGTCCATATCGCAGGCCATCCGTCGCACCCGCGCCGGGTTGAAAGACCCGAAGCGCCCCGGCGGCTCGTTTATCTTTGCCGGCCCCACCGGTGTCGGTAAGACCGAGTTGGCTAAGGCCCTAGCCGAGTTCTTGTTCGGTGACGAAGACTCGCTGATCACCCTCGACATGTCCGAGTACTCCGAGAAGCACACGGTCTCGCGGATGTTCGGCTCCCCTCCCGGCTACGTCGGCGACGAAGAGGGTGGCCAACTCACCGAGAAGGTGCGGCGCAAGCCGTTCTCCGTGGTGCTCTTCGATGAGATCGAAAAGGCTCACCCCGACATTTTCAACTCCCTGTTGCAGATTTTGGAAGACGGCCGATTGACCGACTCGCAAGGACGTGCGGTGGACTTCAAAAACACCGTCATCATCATGACCACCAACCTCGGCACCCGCGATATCTCCAAGGGTGTCTCGCTCGGCTTCGCGGCCGGCAACGACAACAGCAGCGGCTACGAGCGGATGAAGAACAAGGTCACGGACGAGTTGAAGCAGCACTTCCGCCCCGAGTTCCTCAACCGAGTTGACGACACCATCGTCTTCCCGCAGTTGACGGAGCCCGAGATCGTTCAGATCGTCGACATGATGGTCGTGAAGTTGGACGAGCGCCTCAAGGACAAGGACATGGGCATCGAGCTCACGCCGAAGGCCAAGGCGCTGTTGGCCAAGAAGGGCTACGACCCCGTCTTGGGTGCTCGCCCGCTGCGGCGCGCCATCCAGCGTGAGATCGAAGACGCACTGTCGGAGAAGATCCTGTTCAAGGAGCTAGAGGCGGGTCAGATCGTCCTGGTCGACACCGAGGGCGAAGGCAAGAGCGAAGCCTTCACCTTCACCGGAACGACGAACTCGCAGATGCCGGACACCGTGCCGGTGGAGGCCACGTCGTCCGAATGATCGAACCGGTGAGGTGACTCACCCCGATCCAAATCCGTACCAGAGCGCGCCTTCGAGTCTCTGACTCGGGGGCGCGCTCTGTGCGCTCGGGGGGTCTTGATCCGCTTCGATCAGGCATTCGCTGACCAGCGCGGCCAGGCATCGTTCTCGTTGCTGGGTGTCAGTGGGCCAGACCTCGGCGAACTCGTGATGGCCCAGCCAGTGATCGTGATCACGCAGGGCCTGCAAGATCTTCCCGCGGCACTGCCGGTCGGTGCCGTGCCACGCCTGACGTTTGTGTGCCGGGCCGGAGTATGCCGGGGATCCAGCTAGCAGCCATGCGCAGCGGTCGTTGATCGGGCATTGATCGCACTGCGGAGAGCGGGCGGTGCACAGCAGAGCACCGAGTTCCATCACCGCGACGTTCCACTGCACGCTTGCGTCGACGTCGTCGGGCACACACGCATCAGCCAGGGTGGTCTCTGCCCGGGTGAGCGAAGGGGCACCCAGCCCCACCCCTGTGCGGGCGCGAGCGAGGACGCGGCGCACGTTGGTATCCACGACGGTGGTGCGAGCCCCGAAGGCGAAGGCCGCCACCGCGGCGGCCGTGTACGTGCCGACGCCGGGCAAGGCCAACAAATCTGCCTCGGCGTGGGGCACCCGCCCCTGGTGGCGATCCACGATGGCTACGGCGCACGCATGCAGCCGCACCGCTCGTCGGGGGTAGCCCAGTCGGCTCCACGCCCGCACGGCCTCGCCCGCGGGCTCGGCAGCTAGCGCCTCAGGAGTGGGCCACCGAATCATCCATCGCTGCCACACCGGCTCGACGCGGCGGACCGGGGTCTGCTGCAGCATGACTTCGGAGACAAGCACGCTCCACGCGCTCGCGTCGTCGGCGCGCCACGGCAGATCTCGCTTGTGCTCGTCATACCAAGCCAGCACAGGTGCATGCAGGTCGAAGGCTAGATCGGTCACACGTGGCGGTCCATGATGCTGCTCTCGGCCAGGCGCGAGAGGCTCTCGCGGACTGCTTTTGCGCGCCACTCACCGACACCGTCCACATCGGTCAGGTCATCGACCCCGGCGGATAAAAGCGACTGCAGGCTGCCGAAGTGTTCGATGAGACGCTCGGCGATGCTCGGGGGCAAGCGGGGAATACGGGCCATCAGACGCGCTCCGAGGGGGTAGATCGGCGTGTCGAGATTCTCGGTGGACCCCGGGAAACCGAGACAACGTGCGACGGCACCGAGGTTGACCAGGTCGGTCGCGCTCAGGGCATCGATACCGCGCAGCACCTCGGCTTCGCTGCGCACAATCGGTGCCTGATGCACGTAGTCGCGCACCAACAACTCACGGCTCAGACCGATCCCGCCGACGAGCTCACTCAGCTGAAGGCCGATGAGTCGGCCGTCGACACCCAATTCGACGCGGTACTGAGAAATCTCGTGGCTGATCCGGTGCACCATCTCCAAGCGCTGCAGCATCGAGGCTGCGTCGCGCACCGTCACTGTGTTTTCGATCTCCAGGGCAGAGAGGGTGCCCGCGATCTCGTCGAGGCGTGAGCGATAGCGCGTCAGCGTCTGCAGCGCCTGGTCGGCGCGCGAGAGGATCTGGGTCGAGGAATCGAGGACGTGACGCAGATTGCCGATGTAGACCGCGACCAACGACATCGAGGCGCTGACCGAAACGACAGGGCAGCCGGTTTGTTTGGCCGTGCGCTCAGCCGTTCGGTGGCGGGTGCCGCTCTCCTTGGTCTGCACGTTGGGGTCGGGCACCAACTGGACGGCAGCACGGACGATGCGGGTGCCGGCACGGTCGAGGATGATCCCTCCGTCCATCTTCGCCAGCTCACGCAGCCGGGTCGCCGAGAACTCGACGTCTAACTCGAAGCCGCCGGTGCACAACTCAAGAACGGGCTCACTGTCGTCGAGCACGATGAGGGCTCCCGTGCGCCCCCGAAGGATGCGCTCGAGCCCGTCGCGCAGGTCTGTGCCGGGCGCCACTGCGGCCAGCGTCTCTCGCAGAACTTCTTCGTCTGCCTGTCCCACGTGTGCTTGCCCCTGACGTTGCCCGTAGATCTGATGAGTCCGCCGACCGCAGCCGTCCACGCAGCGCCTTGGCTGGGGCGTCCCCGCGGTCAGGCGTCAATCTTCCCACGAAAATCGTTGATATCCGTGGGTGGCTTGTGATCGGCGCTGACCATGTCGAACGCCATCACCGCCGCCTGGGCCAGCGTCCCTGCCTGGGCCACGTGCATACCTGCTGGTGGAGCGCCTTCAGTCAACGAACCAAAGGGCACCACGGCTCGGCGAAAGCCGATGCGATGAGCCTCGGCCAGTCGGCGCGGAACGCCGGTGACCGACCGCAATTCTCCGGCCAAGCCGACCTCGCCAAACGCGACGGTGCCCAGCGGCAAAGCCCGGTCCACGCTCGCTCCGGCTAGAGCCAAAGCGATCGCCAGGTCGGCTGCTGGCTCTGCTAGGCGCACGCCGCCGACGGTGGACGCGTAGCAATCGCTTGCAGCAAAATCTAGCCCGACCCGGCGGCTCAGCACGGCCAGCACCATCGCCAGCCGGGATGAGTCGAGCCCGCTGGTCGTCCGCCTCGGACTACCACCAGCACTCGGGGATATCAACGCCTGCACCTCGGTGACCAAAGGACGACGACCCTCCAGCGTCACCGTGACACAGGTGCCCGCCACCGCCACGTCTCGACTGGTCAGGAACAGCGCACTGGGGTCCGGGAGGCCGACGATGCCCGCGTCCCCGAGATCAAAGCAACCGACCTCGTCGGTCGGCCCGAAACGGTTCTTGACCGCGCGCACCAGCCGCAAGCGAGAGTGACGCTCGCCCTCGAACTGGACCACCACGTCCACAAGGTGCTCCAACACTCGGGGTCCGGCGATCGACCCGTCCTTAGTGACGTGCCCGATCAGCATGGCCGACATGTGCTGGGCCTTCGCGGTCTGGATCAGCGCTGAGGCGACTTCCTTGACCTGACCCACGTTGCCCGGTGCGCCCTCGAGGTCGGCGCTAGCAACCGTTTGCACCGAGTCGACGATGAGCAAAGCGGGCTCCACTCGCTCAACGTGGCCCAAGATCGAGGCTAAGTCGGTCTCGGCCGCGAGATACAGCGTAGGAGCCAGCGCCTGGATGCGCTCGGCCCGCAATCGGACCTGGGCCGCGGACTCTTCCCCGGAGACGTAGAGCACTCTGCGGCCTTCACGTGCCGCGCGCGCCGCCACGTCTAAGGCCAGGGTGGACTTGCCGATGCCGGGCTCCCCCGCGAGCAGGACCACCGCCCCAGGCACCAATCCCCCGCCGAGCACCCGGTCGAATTCGCTGACCCCGGTGGAACTGGCGCGGGCGAGGTCAAGGCTGACATCTTCAATGGGCACCGCGGGGCGTGCTGGTGTGACGGCTGCCGTGCGCGCACCGCTTGCCCCGGCTTCGGCGACGCTTCCCCACTCTTGGCACTCCCCGCATCGGCCCACCCACTTGATGCTGGTCCACCCGCATTCGGAGCACCTATAGGCCGGGCCTTGTTTCCTGGATGTGGTGTTGCGGGATGTGGCCATGACGCTCAGGCTAGGTGTTGCCACCGACAGTGCGGGACACATCAGTGGCGCAAGGGGCCTCTAGTGCAGTCACTGGGTCGTGTCGGGGTTGGTGATATGCCACAGGTTGACGGCATAGTCCCTTTCAACAGGCACGCAATCCCAGCCATGCCGCCGCCAGAATCGCTCGACGGCCAGCGGGTCGTGGTCGGGCCAAGCCGCCCTGAACCACGTGCCGAACGTGGATCGGGTGGCGTCGTTGTCGATCACGAACGCGGTGCCACCCGGGGCTAAGACCCGGGTCAGCTCGGCGAGCCCGGGCTCGCAGCCGGGCCAGAAAAGTAGGCCCACCGAGCGTGGACCACGTCGATCGATGCGTCAGCGACGGGGAGGTTTTGCGCGGTCCCCTTCCGGACCTCGACGTGCGGCGCGTCTACGGAGGCCAGGCGCTCGCGGGCCCGCTGCACCAAAGGCGGGTGTGGCTCGACGCCGATCACCGACGCGGCACGGGCCCCCAGGATCGGCAGCTGGTAGCCGCTGCCACACCCCACGTCCAAGACCCGGGCACCCGTGTGGTCAGCAATCATCTGCATGGCTGACCACATCGCGCCGTCGGGGTCGACCCCACGGTTCTCGAGTTCGTAGATGTCGACGTCATTCCAGATGTTGGGACTGACGATGACGGGATCGTTCACCGCTAGCTGGCCGTGGCCGCCGCAGCGACAGTGGCTGGGTGCACGAAGAGCGGCAGCATCGCGCGCCCCTCTGGCGTCGTGCGCGCTGGAGCGGGGCGATCAGTGATCACTTGGTCGCACAACTCGACCAGCACGTCGTATGCCGGCGCTCCCATGAGTTCCACCAATTCGGCTTCGGCGGTGCGATACAACGCGTCGGCTGCCGAGTGGGCTAATGGTGAAGCGGTGCAGTACCAGTCGAAGTCATGACCGCCGGCCCCCCAGCCGCTGCGGTCGTATTCGCCGATGGTGATCTCGACGTATTCCGTTTCGTCGGCGAGCACGACCTCGCGGTAGCTGCGTTGCAGCGGCAACTGCCAACACACGTCGGGCTTAGTCGTGTGCGGCGGAACTTCTGTGGCCAAAGCGTGCTGGTGCAAGGCGCAGCCAGGCCCCGTGGGAAAGCCGGGGCGGTTCAAGAAGATGCACGCGCCGTCCACCGTTGTAGTGGTCGTCTCGGGAGGGTCACTGGGTCGGTCGCCCGGCACAGTCATCACCCAGGCGTCGTCTTGGCCGAGATCGTGCATCTGCCACTCGTCGGGGCCCAAGGTCGTTGCGACCGCGCGCACCCGCGCGACATCGTCGGCATCACTGAAGTGAGCACCCAAGGTGCAGCAACCGTCGTCGGGCCTCTCGGCGTACACCCCTGGGCAGCCCTGCCCGAAGATGCACTGGTAGGCCGATGTCAGCCACGTCAGGTCGACGCGCAGGCGTTGCGCGGGTTCAGCTGGGTCGGTAAACTCCGCCCACATGCGCGCAGCGTCGGTGTCCACCTCGTCAGTGGTGGCGGTGTCGTTCACCACGACAGCGTAGATGGCCTGGGCATGAAGGTGACCCGTCCATCTGCTCAAGAGAGGACTACGCTGTTCGCCATGAGGCAGAGCGCGTATGGCAACGCCTAAAGTGCCATCCGTGAAAGTGCATCTGTCGACATCGTCGGTGTATCCGAAAGGGCCCGGATACTGCTTCGATCTCGCACAGCGTCTGGGGTACGACGGGGTCGAGATCATGGTCTGGACCGACGAGGTGAGTCAGCAGGCTGCACCGCTTCGGGCTTTGGCGGCCGAGCACGATCTGGTCATCGGAGCCATCCACGCGCCGACTCTGCTCCTTGCTCAGCGACTGTGGGGCTGGGACCCCTGGGGCAAGATCGATCGATCAATCGAGTTGGCGCAGGACGTGGGAGCACCGGTCGTGGTCATACACCCGCCCTTTCGGTGGCAGGGGAAGTATGCCGAGGGCTTCGTTGACGGCATTGCGCAACGGGCCAAGGGCACCGACGTGATCCTTGCCGTAGAGAACATGTTTCCGTGGCGGGTGGGCTCAACCGACCTGAAGGCCTACCTACCGGCGCACGACCCCACCGATGTCGACTACGAGCACGTCACGTTCGACATCTCCCACGCTGGGACGTCGGGCAGCGACGCTTTGGAGATGTTTCACGGATTGGGCTCCCGGGTGGCCCACGTGCATCTCGGCGACAGCATGGGGACGTTCAAGGACGAGCACCTGGTTCCGGGTCGTGGAGTGCAGCGGTGCGCCGAAGTGTTGCAGCATCTGGCGGGCACCGAGTTCAGCGGAGTGGTCAGCCTCGAAGTGAGCACCCGCAAGGTCGACGAAGCGCAACGCGAAGTCGATCTCTCCGAGTCTTTGGCCTTCGCTCGGACGCATTTGAGCGCCCCCGCGGTAGCGAGTTAGCGGACCGCCCCGCCCGGCAGCGGGACCCAAATGGGGATGCTGCACCAGCCTTGCGGGCGAGAGCGTAGCCTGACCCCCATGAATCTCGGGATCCTTGACCCTGCGCCGCTGTTACGACGGGGACTGCTGGAGGTGAGCCGCCACAATTCACTACGCAATGTGATCGAGAAGGCACCGGTCAGCCGCAACGTCGTCAACCGATTCGTGGCCGGAGCAGACACCGAGTCGGTGGTCTCAGTGGCCGGTAAACTCACTGCCACGCAGCGATCGGTCACCATCGACTATCTCGGTGAAGACACCCTCGATATCGAGATGGCCACCGCAACCAAAAACGCTTACCTGGGGCTGCTTCAGCAGTTGTCTGACGCTGGCCTCACGGCGGGCGGATCGGTGGAGGTCAGCTTGAAGTTGAGCGCCCTTGGCCAGGCGCTCGGTGCCGACGGATACGAGCGGGCGTTGGATAACGCACGCGAGATCTGCCGCATGGCCGCCAACGCAGGCACCACAGTGACCTTGGACATGGAGGACCACACCAGGACCGACGCGACGCTCTCGGCCCTTCGTGAGTTGCGCCAAGACTTCCCGTGGGTTGGCGCGGTGCTGCAGTCCTACCTGCACCGCACCGAAGCGGATTGTCGCGATCTGGCCTACGAGGGCAGCCGTGTGCGGTTGTGTAAGGGCGCCTACAACGAGCCCGAGACCGTGGCCTACCAGGACAAAATCGACGTCGACAAGTCCTACGTCCGCTGCTTGAAGGTGCTGATGGCCGGTAGGGGTTACCCGATGGTAGCCAGTCACGACCCTCGCATGATCGAGATCGCCGGGACGCTGGCTGATCGGGCCGGACGGGCCAGCGAAACCTTCGAATATCAACTGCTGCTCGGCATCCGACCCGATGAGCAACTGCGCTTGGCGGAGGCTGGCTCAACCGTGCGCGTCTACGTGCCGTACGGCGACGAGTGGTACGGCTACTTGGTGCGGCGCATGGCTGAGCGTCCGGCCAACTTGGTCTTCTTCGTGCGGTCCGTGCTGACCAAGAGCTGACCTGATGGGCATCGCCATCCTCGGCGCGGGCGTGATGGGAAGCACGTTGCTGTCGGCCTTCATCCGTGCGGGGCACAACGTCAGCGATATCACCGTCAGCGACAAGGTCGAAGCCCGACGCAACGAGGTTGCCCTCGAGCATGGGGTGTATGCCGCCGACCCGGCTAACGCGTGCCGCGGCAGCTCGGTGGTGGTAGTCGCGGTCAAACCCCAAGACATGTCAGCTCTGTTGCAGGAAATCAGTGGCAGCGTGGAGCCCGGTGCCCTGGTGATCTCGATTGCCGCTGGGATCAGCACGGAATTCCTCGAGAAGCACCTGCCGACCGGGACGTCTGTGGTGCGGGCGATGCCCAACACGCCGGCGTTGGTCGATGAGGCGATGTCTGCATTGGCGCTGGGGCGTCATTGCACGCCCGAGCACGGGGTCGAGGCCGAGGCGCTGTTGGGCACCATCGGCAAGGTCATCACCCTCGACGAACATCACCTTGACGCGGTGACGGCCCTGTCCGGCAGCGGTCCGGCATACATCTTCTATGTGGTCGAAGCCATGATCGAGGCGGGCGTGCTCTTGGGGTTGCCTCGGGTCACGGCCACCGAGCTCGTTGTACAGACGCTCTACGGCGCAGCCACGATGATGCGTGAGACCGGGCAACACCCCACCGTGCTGCGTGAGCAAGTGTCGAGTCCCGGTGGGACCAGCGTGGCCGCGTTGCGAGAGCTGGAAGACCACAAGGTGCGGGCGGCGTTCATGACGGCCATCGAATCGGCTGCCCGTCGTTCCAAAGAGTTGTCCGCCCAAGACTGAGAAAATCTGCCAGAGAACGTTTCCCGGCGCACCAATCGTGGGCTTTACCTCTTGTTTACCTAGATTCGGGGGGCAAGGAGCCCGACCTGTGCCACCATATGCGCATGACAGAGATCAGTGTGCGCCGTCTCGGTGAAGCGGATTGGGAAGAGTATCGCCAGACGAGGCTGCGCGCCCTGACAGAGTCGCCAGAGGCTTTCGTGGCCTCGGTGGACGAAGAAACCGAGTATCCCGAGGAGCGTTGGCGGGATCGCATGCGGCGCTCCCAGCGTTTGTTGGCTGAGCGTGACGGTCAAGCGATGGGTGTGGCCAGCGTTGGTTCGGAAAATACCCCCGACGAGACCGTAGGCGAACTGTTCGGTCTGTGGGTCTCTCCCGATGCCCGCGGCAGTGGCGTAGCTCGCCGACTGCTCGAAGCGGCAGCGCGCGCCGCACGTGAGACCGAGATGAAGCACTTGGTCTACTGGGTAGGCAGTGACAACGGTCGTGCCGTGGCTTTCGCAAGTAGTTTTGGCTTTCGCCCGACCGACAATCGCCGCCCGATGACGCTACGGGGCGACGTCGAGGACGAAGACGCCACCGAACTGGCGATGGTGCTCCCGTTGGGCACATCGACGGGCGATATCCCCACCAGCCTTTAAATTTCTTCGGTTCACGCGAAGGGCTAGGCGGAGGCCACCACGCCATTCGTGGCCTAGGGTCGAGCGGCTAGTTGCTCGATGTACTTGCTAGGACCGGAGACGATCATCATGTGGTGCTGGCCGACCTTGGTTTCGGGCAGTGCGTGCATGAAGTCCTCACCTGGGGCTTTCACGCCAACCACCGTGACGCCATACCGCTTGCGGATGTCGGTCTCGCCCAGGGTGAAGCCAATCATTTCTTGAGCGGGCCGCATCTTGACGATCGCGTAGCCGTCTTCGAATTCGATGTAGCCCTCCATCTTGCCGTTGACCAAGTGGGCCACCCGACCACCGGACTCGGCCTCCGGGAAGATCACGTGGTGCACGCCGATCCGCTCCAGCAGTCGAGCGTGTTCGGCGCTGACGGCCTTGGCCCAGATCGACGGAATCCCGAGATCGACGAGGTTGCCGACCGTGAGCAGCGAGCCCTCGATTGAGGTGCCGATGCCAACCACGGCGACTCGGAAATCCCGCGGCTTGGCGGTCCGCAACTCCTCCGGGTTGGTCGCATCAATGGTCTGCACCCGCATCAATTTGCGGGCGTACCGCTCGGCGACGTTCCCATCAATCTCGATGGCATGGACGCGATAGCCGAGTCGATCCATCTCGAGCGCGGCCGCTGCGCCGAATCGGCCCAACCCGATAACCAGCACGTTTTCGTCGAACAATTGATGCTTGGCCATCTGGTGCATCCCTTTCGTTGTGGTGCGGTGCGGTGAGGTGTGGTTCTCGGCTAGCGTGCCACCATGATCGCGGCACATGTTGTCAAGGACCAACGTTTCATGGCGTACGACTTTGGACCCGGGCACCCCATGCACCCCATTCGGTTAGATCTGACCTACCGTCTGAGCGCCGAGTTGGGGTTGCTCGACCACCAGAATGTGGCTCTTCACGAAGCCCACGTGGCCGAGCGGGCGATGCTGTCGACGGTGCATACGGATGAGCTGATCGACACGGTCCAGGCGTTGTCGGCGGACCCGAGCCTGGCTACCGGTCACTGCGGCATCGGTACTGCAGACACTCCGGCCTTCGCAGGTATGCACGAGGCGAGCGCGTTGGCGGTCGGAGCAACGGTCGAAGCCTGCCGGGCCGTGTGGCAGGGGCGCGCTGAACACGCCGTCAACATCGCTGGCGGCTTACATCACGCCATGGCCGGCAAGGTCTCCGGGTTTTGTGTCTACAACGACGTGGCGGTCGGCATAAACGATCTGCTGGCGGCCGGTGCCGAGCGGGTGGCCTACATCGACCTTGACGTCCATCACGGTGACGGTGTCGAGGCGGCATTCTGGAATGACCCTCGGGTGCTGACCGTGTCGTTGCACCAAAGCGGCACGTCGCTGTTCCCGGGCACAGGCTTCCCTCGGGACACCGGTGGCCCGAAGGCTCTCGAGAGCGCTGTCAACGTGGCTTTGCCGCCGGGGACGGACGACTGTGGTTGGCTGCGGGCCTATCAGGCCGTCGTCCCGGCGGTGGTTGAGGCATTCGCCCCGCAGATCATCGTGAGCCAGCACGGGTGTGATTCCCACCAATCCGACCCGCTGGCTCACTTGAATCTCAGCATCGACGGGATGCACGCGGTGTACCAGTGGGTGCACGAACTGGCGCACCGAGTCAGCGACGGACGATGGGTAGCCCTCGGCGGAGGCGGCTACGAGGTGATCAACGTGGTGCCGCGCGCCTGGTCGCATCTCATCGCCATCGCAAGCCACCGTCCGGTGTCGCTGACCGAGCCCACCCCGCAGGCATGGCGTGAACAGGTGACGCAGCTTTGCTCGACCCAGGCACCTAAGTCTATGGGCGATCGCGGGGGAGCGAGTATCAGTTACGGCTCCTGGGCGGACGGCTATCACCCGGAAGACCCGCTCGATGCGGCCGTCATGGCTACGCGGATAGCTGTCTTTCCCGGTTTGGGCTTAGATCCCTACTTTGACTGAGTCACTGACAGGCGTCCTGACCCTCGGTGCGGTTGGGCCTGACGTAGGAGCCAGGTAGGCTGACGCCCTCCGCATCGAAAGTCCGGTGCGTCCCCACACGAAAGACTCGGTTAATTCATGGGCTCAGTGATCAAGAAGCGCCGCAAGCGGATGGCAAAGAAGAAGCACCGCAAACTGCTGCGCAAAACGCGTCACCAGCGTCGCAACAAGAAGTAGCGACCGAGCCCGACGCGGATCATTCCCATGCCTACTCCGTTTCATGAGGCTGGTGCGGAAGTGGCGCACGCCCTGCCAGTGGTTGACGAACGTGGATGGGCCGTTCGTATCAGCGTATTGACCCGCGTCGGGTGTCACCTTTGCGAACGCGCTTTGGCGCTGATCGCCGACGTCGCGCTTCCGGCACATGTGGGCTACGCGGCCATCGACGTGGACGCTCAAGAAGCGTCGTTGAGCGCGAACCTCATTGCGAGGTATGGCGACCACCTGCCCGTGACGTTTGTCGACGGCCAAGCCCACGACTACTGGTCTGTGGACCGCGTACGTCTTGAGCACGCCCTAGGCCTCGACTGAACCGCACCTGCGCCGTCGGCTGCGCAAAGTCCTTCGATGACTTTGTGCATTCGTTCACAAAGTCCTATCCTTGGAGTCAATGGTCCCCCACGCTAACCGCTGTGGGTCTGGACGGACGCGAGAGGAGTTGGTGCTGCGATGAGTGCAGAACCGACACGTCGCGAAGTGCCCGGCGCAAGCGTGGCCCGCCTGCCTGCATACCGCAGAGCTCTGATGGCGATGTCCGAAGAGGGCGCTGTGCGCGTTTCGTCCGCCGAACTGGCTGCAGCATCAGGGGTGCAGCCAGCACAACTGCGCAAAGACTTGTCGCACCTAGGTTCTTATGGCGTGCGGGGGGTCGGGTACGACGTGGCGGACCTCACGGCGCAGATCACCGCCGAGCTCGGCCTGTTGACCGACTGGCCGGTCGTCATCGTGGGAATGGGCCATCTGGGCCGTGCCTTGGTCGCCTTCCGCGGCTTCTCTCGACGCGGATTCCACATCGTGGCGCTCGTCGACGACAACCCTGACATCGTGGGCGAAGTCATTGACGGCGTGCGGGTGCAGTCCCTTGACGATTTTGTCGCCTCGGGGACCAACGTCGACTTCGGTGTCATCACCACGCCCGCCCCTAGCGCCAATCATGTTGCTACCGTCCTGGTCGACCTTGGAGTGCACTCAATCTTGAACTTCGCCGCCATCAAACTGAACGTCCCGAGCAACGTGGTGGTGCGACGCGTCGACCTCTCGAGCGACCTCGAGATCCTGGCTTTCCACGCCCAGCGCCGATGCGCTGATGAGCAGGCGGCGCTCGCTCACCGGGAAGCAACGTCATGAGTTTGGTCGTGGTCGGCCTGTCGCACACCAGTGCCTCAATGGAGCTCCTAGAACAGATCGCTCTGCGACCTGACAGCGTCGATGAATTGCGCGCCGCGGTCATCGCCAGCGAAGAGATCGCCGAGTCGATGGTGCTGTCGACCTGCAACCGGGTCGAGATAGTTGTCGAGGCCGAGCGCTTCCACGGCGCTGTGAGCGACATCGGGGCGGCCTTAGCCCACGCTGGCGGCGTCCCGACCGAAGAGCTCACCGAGCACCTCTACGTGTACTACGACGAGCGAGCCGTGCACCACGTCTTCGCCACCGTCTGCGGATTGAACTCCATGGCCCAAGGTGAGCCGCAGATCGTGGGGCAAATGCGGGGGGCTCTCGCCCAGGCTCAGGCTGACGGATCGGTCGGAGCGCGCCTGAATCCCTTGTTGCAGCACGCTTTGAGGGTCGGCAAGCGTGCTCACACCGAAACCGACTTGGACTCGGTCGCGCGTTCTTTGGTGGAGCGAGGACTGGACCGGGTGGCTGTTGATCTCCCACCGCTGAACCAAGCCCGGGTGGTCATCATCGGGGCCGGTGCCATGGCGGCGGTCTCCGTGGTGGCGGTGCGCAACGCTGGTGCCGACGACGTGATCATTTTCAGCCGCGACATCATCAAGGGGCAGGCCCTGGCGCAGCGACACGACGTGCAGTACGCGCCCTTGGCCGACCTCGAATCGGTCATGGGCCGCGCTGACCTCGTCATTTCCTGCACGGGGGCCACCACGCCTGTGGTCACCAGGGCGACGCTCGCCTCGAGCCGCTCGGATGTGAACGATGCCTCGCCTCTGGCCTTCATCGATCTTTCGCTGCCCGCGGACGTCGAGCCTTCCGTTACCACCATGGCGGGCGTCAGCCGATTGGGTCTTGCGGACCTTCAGGCTGCCGACAGCGACAGTGGCCTGAGTCCGCACGCCGCCCAGGTGTTGAGCGAGGTGAGCGACCTAGTCACCAGCGAGGTCGCGGCATACGCGGTGGGTCGGCGAGGAGCAGCAGTTGCGCCGACGGTGGTTGCCGTGCGCACCCGAGCTGGTGCCGTGGTCAGTGCAGAAATGGACCGCTTGGCGCGCCGCCTCCCACACCTTGACGAAGACTCCCGCGAGGAAGTCGAAAAGGCCATGTCACGCGTCGTCGACAAGTTGCTGCACACCCCGACCGTGCGCGCCAAAGAACTGCATCGTCTCGATACCCCCCACGACTACGCGGCTGTGCTGCACGAACTATTCGACCTCGATCCGCGGGACACACTGAACGTCGGGGCCCCACCGTCAATCCCAACCGGTGATTCCCGATGAAGCTCGGCACCCGAGCCAGCGCGCTGGCGAGCACTCAAGCCCGGTGGGTAGCAGACGAGTTGCGGGCCCGCGGCGTTGACGTCGAGATCGTCCATGTCCAGACCGAAGGGGATCGCAGCAGCGCGCCGCTGACTCAGATCGGCGGCAACGGAGTGTTCGCCTCCGCACTGCGGACAGCGTTGCGCTCAGGAGATATCGATTGCGCGGTCCACTGTCTCAAGGACCTCCCGGTAGCCGCCGAGGATGGTCTGGCAATTGCGGCAATCCCCACCCGCGAGGATCCCCGAGACGTGCTCATCAGCTCTGGTCACCGCCGACTCGAAGACTTGCCGCAGGGATCCACCATCGGCACAGGCTCGCCGCGTCGCGCTGAGCAGTTGGCAACCCTCGCGCCACACGTGAAGGTCGTAGACATTCGCGGCAACGTCGGAACCCGCATCGACAAGGTCACCCGTGGTGACGTCAGCGCTATCGTGCTGGCCGCTGCGGGGCTGGCTCGGCTGGGGAGGATGGATGAAGTCACTCAGGTATTCGAGGTGGACGCGATGCTCCCGGCTGCGGGCCAGGCCGCGTTGGCCATTGAGTGCCGCGACGTCGAGGGTCGCGACGTGCAGGGCCTGGATGTGTCGAGCCCGGATGTGCAGGGGCACGTAGCAGGCGTCGGACCCATCGGCGACGAAGATGTTTATGCGGCGTGCGCTGTGCTCGACGACTCGGTCACTAGGGCCTGCGTCACTGCCGAGCGGGCCATGCTCGCCACGCTAGAAGCCGGGTGCACCGCGCCGGTCGGTGCCTACGCCCGCGCGCTGGGGCAGGGGTATCACCTAACCGGCTGGGCCGCCGGTAGTCATGCGCGTGCCACCGCCAGCGCGGCCGGGGACGACCCGATCTCGCTGGGGCAGCACGTCGCCGAATTGTTGTTGAACGAGATTTCCCCGCCGTCATCGATCCTGAAAATGGAGCGTGAATCGTGAGCACACACGCATATGTTGTTGCCCCATCCACCGGCAAAGCGCGAACCGCCCGAGTGGCTTTTGTTGGCGCTGGCCCAGGAGACCCCGGTCTTCTGACGGTCCGCGCTCGAGACTACGTAGCGGCCGCCGACGTGATCGTGCTCGACGCTCCGCACATGGCTGAGCAAGTGCGCTCCTACGCTCGCCCCGACGTGGAGTTTGTTGACGGGTCGCGAGCAACCTCTGGCCGAGGAATCACCGTGGCCTCACGCGCCAAGCTCGTGGTCAAGACGGCGACCAAACGGGCCGACCCTTCGGTGCTGGTGGTGCGCCTTATGGACGGCGACCCGAGCGCCTTCAGCGGTTTGACAGCCGAAGCCACGGCCTGCAGCAAGGCGGGCGTGCCGTTTGAGATCGTGCCCGGTGTGAGCACCGCCTGGTCTGTCCCGATGTATGCCGGGGTTCCGTTGTCGGGCAACTCCTCGAGTCACGAACTGCACATGATCGACGGAGCGGACCGCAAGGTCGACTACAGTCTGTCGATCTCCGACGCAGTCACGGTCGTGGTGATCGGCGAAAGCGTCAACTTGCGCCGTGCGCTGGCTGGCTTGCTCGACGCCGGACGGGACCCGGAGACGTCGGTTGCGCTGACTGAGCACGGTACCTTGGTCACGCAGCACACCGAGGTGAGTTCCTTGGCGGAAGCCCTCGTCGCTCTTGATGATGGCCACGCCGCAGAAGCCAGCGTCGCCGTTGTCGGTGCCCAGGTGGACCTGCGTGATGACCTGTCCTGGTACGAAACCAAGCCGTTGTTCGGCTGGAACATTCTTGTTCCGCGCACCAAGGATCAGGCCGATTCGATGGTGGATCGTTTGTCCTCGCACGGAGCCACCGCAAGCGTGGTGCCGACGATCAGTGTCGAGCCGCCGCGGACGCCGCTGCAGATGGATAAAGCCATCAAGGGTTTGGTGACCGGGCGCTACGAGTGGGTTGGGTTCACCTCGGTCAACGCGGTCCGGGCCGTTCGCGAGAAGTTCGCGGCGGTGGGGTTGGACGCTCGGGCCTTTTCCGGGCTGAAGATCGCGGCAGTCGGTGGGGTGACCGCCGAAGCATTGCGGGAATGGGGACTCATCCCCGACCTGATCCCCGAGTCGGATGAGTCTGCTCGCGGGTTGGCCGAGGTGTGGCCGCCCTACGACGAGTTGCTGGATCCCATCAACCGCGTGTTCCTGCCGCGTGCCGACATTGCGACCGATACGTTGGTGGCCGGTTTGCAGGAGATGGGCTGGGAGGTTGACGACGTGACGGCATACCGCACGGTGCGCGCCAGCCCGCCGCCGATTGAGACCCGCGAAGCGATCAAGGGCGGCTACTACGACGCTGTGTGCTTCACGTCTTCCTCGACCGTCCGCAACCTCATCGGGATCGCCGGGAAACCGCACCCGAACACCGTCGTTGCCTGCATCGGTCCGGCGACGGCCAAGACGGCAGAGGAGCACGGGCTGGTCGTCGACGTCATTTCGCCGAGCGCTTCGGCTGAGGTGCTCATCGATGCCCTGGCCGAGTATGCGGCGGAGTCGGCGGCGGTCGCAGCCGAGGCTGGGCAGGCGACCGTGCGTCCCAGCCAGCGGCGTGCTGCAACGGGTCGTGGAGCCGCAAGGGTTCGTGCGTGACCGAAGGTTTTCCCCAGGTCAGGCCCCGCAGGCTTCGCTCGGGCGTAGCGATGCGGTCGCTCGTGCGTCAGATCCGGACACATCCCAGCAACCTGGTGTTGCCGATGTTTGTCGCCGAGGCCAACAGGGAGCCGGTAGAGATCAGTTCTATGCCGGGCGTCTACCAGCACAGCATGGACTCCCTGCGCTCTGCTGCTGAGTCGGCGATCGCGCGCGGCGTCGGAGGGCTGATGCTGTTTGGGGTTCCGGCGGTGCGCGACGCCCAAGGCAGTGGTGGAGATGACCCGCGCGGGGTGCTCAACCGGGCCCTGGCCCTGTTGCGCAGCGACCTCGGCGACGACGTCGTGCTGATGTCGGACGTGTGCCTCGACGAATTTACCGACCACGGACACTGTGGGGTGGTCGACGAGCAGGGACGGGTGGACAACGACGCCACGCTCTTGCGCTACGCCCAGATGGCGGGTGCTCAAGCCGAGGCTGGGGCCAGCGTGGTCGCGCCGTCGGGAATGATGGATGGCCAGGTGGGCGTGATCCGCCAGGCACTCGACACACAGGGGCGCAGCGACGTGGCCATCTTGGCGTACACGGCCAAATATGCCTCCGCCCACTACGGCCCGTTCCGTGAAGCGGTGAATTCGACGCTGGTCGGTGACCGCAAGACGTACCAGCAAGACGGCGCTAACCGCAGGGAGGCCGTGCGCGAGTTGGCGCTCGACATCGCCGAGGGGGCGGACATGGTGATGGTGAAGCCCGCGTTGCCCTATTTGGACATTCTTAGCGACGTCTCCAGACAGAGCGATGTGCCGGTTGCGGCCTACCAAGTCTCCGGTGAGTACGCGCAGATCGAAGCAGCAGTGCGACAAGGATGGCTAGACCGTGAGAGCGTAGTGGCGGAGACATTGCAGTCAATCCGCCGCGCCGGGGCCGACTTTGTCCTCACGTATTACGCGGAATACGCTGCCGGATTACTCGAGAGTGCGGAGTGAGTTAATGATTACGCAGGAACGTGGAGACCTAGGTGTCGCCGTTGCGCAGGCGGGTGCCGCACCCACGGCTTCCCCAGAGGCCGAAGCGCGGTGGCTAGACGAGCCTGAGCAACGGGCCTGGCGCGCGTGGCTCCGCGGGTACCGCCTACTGATGGTCGCCCTGGAGGAAGGCCTATCGGGCACGGGGGTCCGGATGGGCGAGTACGAGGTGCTGTCGATGCTCAGCGAAGCAACCGACGGGCGTATGCGTATGTCAGCGCTGGCCGACATGGTCGTGCAATCGCGAAGTCGCCTGACCCATACCGCCAAGCGACTTGAAGCATTGGGCATGGTGCGTCGCGAGCGGATCAGCGGCGACGGTCGCGGGGTCGAGGTCTCAGTAACTCCCGAAGGGTTTTCCCTCGTCGAACGGGTCGCCCCCGTGCACTTGCTGACGGTGCGTGAGCAGTTCCTGGATCAAATGTCACGCACCGAGTTGCTCCGGATGGGTGAAGTGATGCGGCGCGTCATCATTGCTTCACGCGAGCGGCCCGAGCAGGGGTCGGACGCGTTCTGAGGCCGGATCACGACGACGTGTAGTGCAGTGTGAGACTTGTGCATATGGCCCCTTACAGCACGCAGCGATCAGATCACCTCATGCAGACCGCGCGAACGGTCATCCCGGCCGGGGTCAATTCGCCCGTTCGCGCGTTTAACTCGGTCGGCGGAAGCCCGCGCTTCATGGCTTCGGCCAACGGCGCGTGGCTGGTCGACGCGGACGGCAATCGCTACGTAGACCTGATCTGCTCGTGGGGTCCGATGATTCTCGGCCACGCGCACCCGGATGTGCTTGTGGCGGTCACCGAGGCCGCCTCGCAAGGCTTCAGTTTCGGCACCCCCACCGAGCGCGAGGTTCTGCTCGCCCAAGAGATTGTCGATCGGGTGCCGCCGGTGGAGCAGGTGCGGCTAGTCAACTCGGGCACCGAGGCCACCATGAGCGCGGTGCGGGTAGCGCGTGGCTACACCGGCAGAAGTGTCATCGTGAAATTTGCCGGGTGCTACCACGGGCACGTCGATGCCCTGCTGGCCGCGGCGGGATCGGGTGCTGCCACGTTCGCCCTGCCCGACTCGGCGGGTGTACCGGCTTCGGCCGCCGGTGAAACCATCGTCCTTGACTACAACGACATTGGCGCGGTCGAAGAGGCATTCGCGCGGCGGGGGTCGGAGATCGCGGCCATCATCACTGAGGCCGCCGCTGGCAACATGGGAGTGGTCCCACCAGCACCAGGATTTACCGATGCGTTGCTTCGTATTGCGCACGCGCACGGTGCCTTGGTCATCTCAGACGAGGTTATGACCGGCTTCCGCTGCAGCGCGTCGGGTTGGTACGGGGTAGAGGGGCCCTACGAGCATGGGGCACCGGATCTCTTCACCTTCGGCAAGGTAATGGGCGGCGGATTCCCGACTGCGGCCTTCGGCGGTCGGGCCGACGTCATGTCGGTGCTCGCGCCGCTGGGGCCGGTGTACCAAGCGGGCACGTTGTCGGGTAATCCCGTGGCTTCAGCAGCGGGTTTGGCGACCCTGCAGGCGTGTACTCCGCAGGTGTACCAGCGGATCGCCGAGGTCGCGGCCGCGTTGGCGAGCGCCGTGGACGAAGCCTTCACTGAGCACGGTATACCGCACCAGATTCAGTGGGCGGGGTCGATGTTCAGCGTGTTCTTCAAGGACGGCCCGGTTCGTAACTTCGCTGACGCGCAAGCGCAGGACGCCGCTATGTATGCCGCGTTCTTCCACGAGATGCTTGATCGCGGGGTCCATCTGCCGCCGAGTTGCTTCGAATCATGGTTTGTCAGCGCCAGTCACGACGACGACGTGGTGGCCCACGTCGTCGAGGCGATCCACGCCAGCGCCGCAGTGATCGCTCAGCCTCGCATGGGAGAATTTGGCCCATGACGCAACATGCCGCCACGACCACGGTCCACGTCGTCCGGCACGGTGAGGTCCACAATCCGAAGGGCGTTCTCTACGGCCGGATTGCCGACTTCCACCTCTCCGACCTGGGACGGGAGATGGCGCAGGTCACTGCCGACTACCTGGCCACGATGGACGTAGTCCACGTCGCCGCCTCTCCCCTGGAGCGCGCCCAAGAGACGGCTCAGCCGATCGCGGCCGCACACGACCTGGTTCTGCAGACGGACCCTCGGTTGATCGAAGCGGCCAACTACTTCGAAGGCACAACCATCGCGCAGGGTGGCGTGCTCAAACACCCCAAACACTGGCAGCACCTGATTAACCCGCTTACCCCCAGTTGGGGCGAGCCCTACCGCAAGATCGCAACTCGGATGTATGCCGCGCTGACCACGGCCCGCAACGCGGCACGAGGCCGCGAAGCGGTGTTGGTCTCGCACCAACTGCCCGTATGGACGATGCGCCAGCGGCTCGAAGGGCACCGACTCTGGCACGACCCCCGTCAGCGTGAATGCACGTTGGCTTCGGTGACCTCGGTGCGTTACGTGGAGGACGAGGCGGTCGAAGTGACCTATGCCGAGCCTGCCGCCCACTTGCTGGCCGGCGCAGCGCCCGGCGCGGGGGCATGAGCACCCGCTCGTCGCGTCGGACGTCACGCGCGGCTACCTTGAGGGCTCCGGTTGCGGCGCTCGCCGTCGTGATGGTCGCCGCTGGTTGCTCCGGAGGTGGCAATAGCATTGCCGATCAGGCGCGGGCCGGAAACAACAAGAACTACATTGCCGGTGATGGCAGCGTCACGACTGTGGGGCCGGAGCAGCGTGAGACGACGCTCGATCTGAGTGGGACGACTCTAGACGGCGATGCCTGGAGCTCTAGCGAAGCCGTCGGGGATGTGTTGGTAGTCAACGTGTGGGGGTCGTGGTGCCCCCCGTGCCGCGACGAAATGGATGATTTGGTCACCGTTCACGGCGAATTCACCGACGCGGGGGAGCCGGTGCAGTTCATGGGGGTCAACGATCGCGACAGTGTGCCGACAGCGCAAGCGTTCGAGAAGGCCCACGACGTGGAGTACCCGTCGTTGGAAGACAACGGCGGTGCGACCCGAGCCGATCTGGTGGGTCTTGCCAACGCGACGCCTAGCACGTTAGTGGTCGACCCCGAAGGCAAGGTTGCCGCCCGGGTGAACGGCCCGGTGTCTGCGAGCACGCTGCGTGCGCTGGTCCAAGACGTGCTCGATGAATAGCGGGAGGGCGCCCCAATGAGCGAAATGGTGTTGAGCGGGCCGCTGGCGGCTGCGCTGTTCGTGGCTTTGGCGGCCGGAGTGGTCTCCTTTGCCTCGCCCTGCGTCCTGCCACTGGTGCCCGGATTCTTGGGATACATCACCGGTATGACGCCCGACTCCACGCAGACTAGTGTGCGCTGGAAGATGCTGACCGGCGCGGCCTTGTTCGTGATGGGGTTTAGCGCCGTCTTCATCGTGATGAGTGTGGTCGTCTCGTCGCTGGGTTTGTTGCTGCGTGAGCACCAAGGTTTGTTGCTGCAGGTTGGGGGCGTCATCGTGCTGGCGCTAGGGGTCTTCATGCTCGGGTCGGCTGGTCGTGGCTGGCAGCCGCGGTGGCGTCCTACTGCAGGGCTGCTCGGAGCCCCTGCCTTGGGAGTGGTCTTCGGTTTGGGCTTCACCGCCTGCTCCGGGCCGTCGCTGGCCGCCATTCAAACGCTGGGGGCTTCGCTAGCGCCGAGCGACGGGGCCTCGACGCGAGCTATCGCCTTGGCCATTGCCTACTGCGTGGGCCTGGGGGCACCTTTCATCGCCATCGCGGGCGGTGCTGGCTGGGCCACCACTGCGTCGGCGCGGCTGCGTCGTCATCACGCTCTCATCCAGCGTGTATCTGGAGGGATATTGATCGTGCTCGGAGGGCTGCTCATCAGCGGTCTGTGGAACAGCCTGACGGTCTGGGCACAGACTCGCTTGATCTCCTCCTTTGAAACGGTCCTATGAGCAGCGCCACAGTGGTCAAGAGCAACACGCTGGAGCCGGAAGGCGTCAAGCAACCGAGCCTGGGGCCCCTCGGGTGGGCTCGTTGGGTGTGGCGTCAGCTAACCAGTATGCGCACCGCGCTGATGCTTCTGCTGCTGCTGGCCATCGCGGCGGTGCCTGGGTCGATTTGGCCGCAGCGTGCCGTGGACCCGGCGTTGGTCTCCGCCTATCTGCGTAACAACCCTGAGCTCGGAAAATGGCTCGACCGGTTCCAGATGTTCGACGTGTTCTCCTCGCCCTGGTTTGCCTCGATCTACCTGCTGTTGATGGTCTCGTTGGTCGGCTGTCTGGTGCCGCGGAGCCGATCACACTGGCGGGGCATGCGCGCCCAACCTCCTGCTGCACCGACCCGCCTGACTAGGCTGCCGGCATACACCCGCGTGGAGTTACGTGGTACAGATCAGGGGGGCGCGACCTCGCAGGAGCTCATTGACGCTACCCGGGCAGTGTTGAAGCGGCGCCGCTTTCGGATGCGCCGGCCCAGCGAGAACGCGACCCGCATCGAGGTCGCCGCGGAGGCTGGATACGCCAAGGAGTCAGGCAACCTGATCTTTCACATTGCCTTGCTCGGCGTCATTATCTCGGTGGCAGTCGGCCACCTGTGGGGATGGCGTGGCGAGGTGATCTTGCCCGAGGACGCATCGTTCACCTCGTTGGCGGTGCAGTACGACACGTTTGCCCCCGGCCCCCTGGTCGACGAAGACGAGTTGCCGCCGTTCTCGATGCAACTGAACTCGATGACCGTGTCGTTCGAGACCCAGGCGCAAGGGGCGCAGTTCGGAGCGCCGCGTGAGTTCTCGGCCAGGGTGAGCACCTCCGACGGCCCGGGCGAGCCAGTGGAAGAAAAGCGGCTCGCCGTCAACGATCCGCTGCACGTCAACGGCGCATCGGTCTTCCTCCTCGGCAATGGGTACGCGCCGGTCGTCACCGTGCGCGACGCGGACGACAATGTGCTCTTCTCCGACGCGGTGCCGTTCTTGCCGCAAGATGGCAACTACACCTCCACGGGGGCTATCAAAGTGGCCGGCGCGGACCCCGAGCTGGGGTTCTACGGTGCTTTCTTGCCCACCGCGCGCTTTGACGACGTGCTCGGTCCGACCTCAGACTTCCCTGACTTGGTGGACCCTCAGTTGGCTATCGGGGTCTACGAGGGAGACCTGTTCCCGGGTGGAGCGCCGCAGTCGGTGTACGTCCTGGACACTGCGGCGATGGAGCAGTTGCCCGATGCCTCGGGGGAGCCGACCACGCTGTTGCTCAAGCCGGGCCAAACGTTGGCGTTGCCGGATGGTCGAGGAACCGTGACGCTCGATACGGTTGTGCGGTGGGGTGGCCTTGTGGTCCGGCACGATCCGGGCCGACTACCGGTCCTGATCAGTGCCATCAGTGTTTTGGTGGGCCTCGTGCTGATGTTGGCCGTGCGTCGCCGTCGCGTGTTCGTCCGAGTGGTGAACGCCCCGGGGGGCAACGGAGACGTCGAAGCCGGGGATAGGCATACTGGATTAGAGGTCGCAGGACTGGTCAAGGGTAGTGACCCAGGTCTGCAGGCGTTCGTGGAACGGCTTTCTGCGGAAATCGTGGAACGCTGCAGCAGCGTGAGCGGCACGACACAAGATCAGCGCACAGCACCAGAGACATCGAAGGGCAACGGATGAGAAACGACACACTGGCGGCAGCCTCAGACATCGGCGTGTGGGCGACGATGGTGGTGCTGGTCTTGGCCATGGTCGCGTTTGCCGCGCACCTGGCCGTGCAGGCATCGTCGGCGCGAGCGCACGCCGAAGCGCAAGTGCTGGTGGGCAGTAGCGCCATCAACGCGGGAGGATCCGCTGCGGGGGCTGATCCTGAAAACAGTGCCGGTGATGCTTTCGCGGAAAAGCCGCGGCCGCGCCGGTGGGGTGTGCTGGGGTTGCAGTTCACGCTGGTGGCGACCGGGCTGCTGGTGGTCTCGACCGCCCTTCGCGGGTTGTCGGTGCAGCGTGCGCCGCTGGGCAACATGTACGAATTTGCGTTGTCGGCCTCATGTTTTGCGCTCCTCATCTACTCGGGCTGGAGTCTGCGCCGCGATCTGCTCTGGCTCGGCCTCTTTGTGGCGGCTCCTGTGCTCCTCATCTTGGGGTTCGCACGCGGCGCTTGGTACACCGAGGCGTCGCAGTTGCTGCCCTCGCTGCGCAGCATCTGGCTGATCATTCACGTCACCGTCGCGACGCTCACCGTGGGGCTCTTCATCATCGGCTTCGCCACCGCCGTGCTGTATTTGCTGCAGGATCGGCGTGAGCAGCGACTCGTTGAGACGTCTGTGCCGCAGGGAGAGCCCGTCCAGAAGCAGCGTCGCACGTGGCTTGCCGCTCTGCCGAAGGCTGAGGCCTTGGAGCGAATTACCTACGGCATACACGTGGTGGCCTTCCCGCTGTGGACGTTCACGCTTATCGCGGGTGCGATTTGGGCTGAGCAGGCGTGGGGCCGCTACTGGGGGTGGGACGCCAAGGAGGTCTGGACCTTCGTCATCTTCGTTGTCTACGCGGCATACCTGCACGCGCGTGCCACGACCGGCTGGACCACTCGCAAGGCGACCTGGCTGGCGATCGTCGGATTCGGTTGCATTGTGATGAACTACGCCGTGGTCAACATCTTCTTCGTGGGTCTGCACTCCTACAGCGGGGTGTGATTGCCATGTTGCGTTACACCGTGCTGCGTCTGCTGATCTTCGCCGTCTTCTTGCTAGCTTTCATCTGGATGAACGTCCCCGATATCTGGGCGCTGTTGTTTGCCGCGCTCTTCTCGATGGTGACGTCGCTGTTCTTGCTCCGCCGCCAGCGTCAGCAGATGGCGGAGGAGTTGGTCGCGCAGGTCGAGAAGCAACGCACGAAGCGGGCCAGCAAGATCGCGTCAGAGCGCACGGACGAAGACGAAGAAGACTCCGAAATGGACAGCCGCTAACGACGTTTGTTCACCCGACCGAAGCGAGCGCGTGCTGAGGGCATACGGAACTGGCGCTCTAACGCCACAAGTGTATGCCGCTGATTCGTGAATTAGCCAGCGGTCGAGCCGGCCGAGGGCCAGCTCGAGATCATCAGACCAGCTGTGAGCAACACCGCGTAGCCAAGTTGCGTCAGGCTGGTGCTGCCGAGCACAGGCACGAGGCCGCTACCGAGCGCGCCACTTCGGACGGTACGCACCGGCACCCAGGCCAGTGGTAAGGCCCCCAGCGCCAAGAGCGCCCACGGATGACCAACGGCGGCCACGGGCAGAAGCGCAAAGGGCACGAGCACCAAAGCCGTAAAGAAGAGCCGGGTGCGCTGGTCGCCCATCTTGACGGCGAGCGTCAGTTTGCCGACGTGCTCGTCTCCGGGGATGTCGCGCAAGTTGTTGACGACCAGGATCGCGCACGCAAGGGCACCCACGCCGACGGCGCCGATGAGCGCGCTGAGGGTCAACGACTGGGACTGCGTCCACTGCGTCCCCAGCGTCGCCACCAAGCCGAAGAAGACGAAGACCGCTAATTCGCCCAGGCCGCGATACCCATACGGTCGAGCTCCGCCGGTGTATCGCCAGGCGGCCACAATCGCCACTGCTCCGACGATCAACAGGATCCAGGCGTTCGACAAAGCCACCAGTGCCAAACCCACCACGGCAGCGATGCCGAAGCAACCGAAGGCTGCGAACTTCACCATTGCCGGGTCGGCAAGTCCTTGACCGACGAGGCGTATTGGCCCCACCCGCGTGGCGTCGGTGCCCCGGACCCCGTCGGAGTAGTCATTCGCGTAGTTGACGCCGACCTGCAATGACACGGCCACCACGAGCGCCAGCAGGGCCATGCCGAAATTGGCTTCGCCTTCGGTGAAGGCGGCCCCGGTGCCGACGGCAACGGGCGCGAAGGCAGCGGGGAGTGTGCGGGGGCGCGCTCCGGCGACCCACTGAGCGACGTCAGCCATCGAGTTATATGCCGCGCAAGAAGTCGGGGTCGTCATCGGGGCCAAGTGGCCCGCGAGTCTGCCCGCCACGACCAGGCTGTCCCTTGGGCCTGCCCGCCATGAGCCAGGCAACACCACCGACGACCGGGAACACCAACGTCACGACGACCCAAGCCAACTTGGGCAAGTTGCGCACTTCGTTTCGATCGGTACGTGAGACATCGACAAAGCAGTAGGCGACAAAAGCCACGATGGCGATAGTCAAGATAGCGCGTGCCACTAAGGTCCTTCGATTGATAGGGGAAGGCCTATATTCTGTCATCTTCCTGAACGAACGCTGCCCGGACCCTCGCCGTATCGACCTTGCCGCCGGGCAGCCGAGGCAGCGCCGCCACCAGCGAGATCTGAGCCGGCAACGCGTAAGCGTTGAGCGAAGGCCGCAACTGGGAACGGAACCAACCGGTGGAATCGGCACGGGAACGTGGTGTGTCCATCGAATCGATATGTGTGACGACCATGGCGGCCACCCTCATGCCCCACTCGGCGTCCGGGATCCCTACGACGGCGGCCTCGGAGACTTCGTCGAGGGCGGTCAGGGCATCAACGACTGACTGCGGGTGCACTTTGTTCGCGCCGGTGTTGATCACGTCGTCGCTGCGACCCAAGATGCGCCAGCGCCCGGAGGCCATGCCGGGCTCGGGCCCATCCTCTATGCCGATATCACCCGTCTTGAACCACCTCTGCCCCTCGAGCGTCACGAAGGCGGAGGCGGTGAGGTCGGGGCGGTCGGCATACTCCTGCGCCAGGGTTGGCCCGGCGATCAGTATGCGACCCGGCTCGCCGAGGGGACCGTCAGTGCGCAATCGCACACCCCGCAGCGGTATGCCGTCGTACACGCAGCCGCCTGACGTTTCGGTCATGCCGTAGGTGTGGGTCCAGGCCACCCTCGCCTCGGTGAGCCTGCTGGCGGTGGACGGCACCAGGGCCGCGCCGCCTATAAGGACCCGGTCAAACGAGGCTAACGCCTGCGACCCAGCAGAGGTGGAAAGCAGCCGATGAATCTGGGTGGGCACCAACGAGACGTATCGGCGCTCCCCAGCGCTCATCCGCCCTACTGCCTGCACGAACGCCGCGCTGGTGAACGGAGCATCCGGGGTCATCTGCACGGGGTCGAGGCCGGAGATAAAGGAGCGGACCCAGACCTGCAAGCCGCCGATGTGTGTGGGGGACAGGGCAGATAACCATTGGCCGGCGCCGCCGAGTGCTGCGTGAGCGGCGTGCGCCGACGCGAGTAGCGCGCCGCTGGTCAGCACCACTGCGGTGGGATAGCCCGTCGACCCGGACGTGCTTACGACGACTGACCCTTCGCGGGTGAGTTGGTGGCTCAGCGCAGCAAAGAAATGTGCGGGCACAGCACCACTGAAATCAAGGTGCTCGATGTCTGTCACGACCTACCGGTAACCGAGCGTGTGTGCGGTCATCCCTCGGGGGGAGGTGACAACTGGCTGAGGCCCAAGTCGACGAACCACTCGTCGTCGTACTTCTTCAGGACAAAAGTCTGCTCGCCAAAGCCTGCCGCAAATAAGTCGGAGAAATTATCCTTGTCGACCTTTGCGGTGTCCCCCTGCACGTCTGCACCGCTGATCTCCATGACCCCCAGGATTGCGGCCTCTTCCTTGGTGATCTCACCCTCGGTCTGAGCCGGGATGGTCTTTTTGCAAATCTCCAGGAGCTCTTCGTCGTCCTTCAACGGCCCCGTTCCCGCACCCTGGAGGTCGGCCATAAAGTTGCACATGTCGGGGTCGGCCTTGGTCAGCGCCGTGATGAACTCTTTGGTGACGTCGGCAGCCGCTTGACCGTCGGCTCCGCCTTCGACATCTTCATCCGGCCCGCCGGTCGCCTTGGCGGTGTCGCCGGTGGCATCGGAGCTATCGCCGGTCGTTTCAGCCATGTCGTCGCCGGGGGCCGAGGTCGCCGTCGTCATCGCGGTGTCGCTCGTCATGGCGACGTCGTCGGGAGCCTGCCTAGCGCTGGTTGACCCGGCACCGTCGGCCGGGGTGTTCTCCTCGTCCGAACTGCACGCCGACAACGCAAGGGCGGGGACCGCAACAGCAATCACGAGTGCACGACGCATGGTGGAGCCTTTCGAGCGTGAAGGAAATGAACGCCTTATGAGGCTACAGGCGGCAGCCCCTCGCGTCGAAGCCGTCGAGCAGACGTTCGAGCGGGTCAGGCGGGATCAGACGGGTGGGGGGCTATTCAGAAGTACCAGGGGTATGCCGACCAGTCCGGTGCTCGCTTGTCCAAAAAGGCGTCTCGACCCTCCACCGCCTCGTCGGTCATGTAAGCCAATCGGGTGGCCTCACCGGCAAAGACCTGTTGCCCCATCAAGCCGTCGTCAGCCAGGTTGAACGCGAACTTCAGCATCCGTTGTGCGGTAGGCGACTTGCCGACGATTTCGGCGGCCATCCTCAACGCCTCGCTCTCAAGATCGGCGTGGTTGACCACCAGGTTGACTGCGCCCATCCGCTGCATCGTTTCTGCGTCATACGTGCGGCCGAGGAAGAAGATTTCGCGCGCGTTCTTCTGTCCGACCATCCGGGCCAGGTATGCCGACCCGTAGCCGGCGTCGAAGCTGCCCACGTCGGCGTCGGTCTGCTTAAACCGGGCGTGCTCGCGGGAGGCAATCGTCAGATCGCAGACCACGTGTAGGGAGTGCCCACCGCCAGCAGCCCACCCGTTGACCACCGCCACCACCACCTTGGGCATGGTGCGGATGAGGCGTTGGACCTCCAGGATGTGCAACCGGCCCCCGGCAGCCTTGACCCTCGCCTCGTCGACGGATTCGGCGCCTTCCCCGTCGGCATACTGATATCCGGAGCGACCCCGGATGCGCTGATCGCCACCAGAGCAGAAAGCCCGTCCGCCGTCTTTGTCACTGGGGCCGTTGCCGGTCAGCACGATGACGCCGACGTCGGGCGTCATCCGGGCGTGATCGAGTGCTCGATAGAGCTCGTCGACGGTGTGGGGGCGGAAGGCGTTGCGCACGTGGGGGCGGTCGAAGGCGATACGCACACACCCCGTGGACCGAGCCCGGTGGTAGGTGATGTCGCTGAAATCGAATCCGGACACCACGTCCCACGCCCCCGGATCGAAGGTTTCGGAAACGGCCACACTGGTGTCATCACTCACAGCGCCCCAGACTAGGTGCATGACGCAGCGCCGACCACAGGAGAGCCTGCCGACGGTCGAGGAACTGCTCGAGGCGGCCCATGTGGTCGATCTTCCGCTGCGCGTGCCGTTTCGCAACATCGCCAGCCGTCAAACGATGCTCCTTCGTGGTCCGCGGGGGTGGGCCGAGTTCGGGCCTTTCGGTGAGTATGCCGACGCCGAAGCCGCCACCTGGCTGCGGTCGGCGATCGAGTCCGGGTGGGGTGACCCTGTGCCGACCATGCGGGATACCATCGAGGTCAATGCCACGGTGCCAGCGGTGCTGACGGGCGAGGTGCCGCGCATACTGGATGCCTTTCCTGGCTGCACGACGGCCAAGGTCAAGGTGGCTCAGTGGGGGCAGGGGCTCGAAGACGACCTCGCCCGGGTCAGCGCAGTCCGGGACCGACTCGGCCCTGGCGCGAAGGTGCGGGTGGACGCGAACGGGGCCTGGGATCTGCAGCAGGCGAGGCGCGCGCTGGCCGCCCTGTCGGCATACGACCTGGAGTATGCCGAGCAGCCCGTCGCCGATGTCGCGGACTTGGCGCGGCTCCGGGTAGCGCTCGCTGCCAGCGGCATCGACGTGCCGATCGCAGCCGACGAGTCGATTCGCCGAGCCGCCGACCCCATGCTCGTCGCGACGATGGAGGCGGCAGACCTCATCGTGGTCAAAGTGGCGCCACTGGGGGGAGTGAGCGCAGCGCTACAGATCGTGGCCGACTGTGGGTTGCCCGCGGTCGTCTCCTCAGCCCTCGACAGCTCGGTGGGTATCGCCGCCGGGGTGGCGCTGGCCTGCGCTTTGCCGGAGCTGCGTCACGCGTGCGGCCTGGGCACCGTGGCCCTGTTCGACGGCGACGTGTGCGCCGATCCGTTGCTGGTCACCGACGGGGTGCTGCGACGCAGTGATGCCGCGCGGGCTGTGCAGGCGGTTGATCCCAATCTTCTGCTGCGCTACCGCGCCCAACCAGAGATCACGTCGTGGTGGCACGATCGTGTTCGCCGCTGCCGCGAGTTGCTCTGACGAACCCCGCCTGAATAGACGCTGTCGCTGATTGCGCCGTCGATCGTGCGTTGCGTATTGCTGCAGCGATACGCAATGCACGAAACGCAGCGCAATTCCGCGAGGGCGGCGAATGAGCGGTGAATTTACGTCACGGAAACACGGGGAACGTGCCGGAAACATCGTGGGTCACTTCGCCGTAACACCGTCGTCGGACACTTCCTTCATTGGTGCGCACCATCGGGCCGCACCCCGAAAATTTCAGGAGACACTTCATGGAACTCACGTCTGGCGACGTTTGGGTGATGGTGTCAGCGGCTCTGGTGCTGTTGATGACCCCCGGTCTTGCGTTCTTCTACGGCGGGCTGACCCGCGCCAAAGCATCCCTGAACATGATGATGATGAGCTTCGTCTCGATCGGTATGGTCGGGGTCATCTGGGTGCTGTGGGGGTACTCGATGAGCGGGGGTGACTCCGAACTGTGGGGAGTCTTCGGTAGCCCGTTCACCTCGTTCGGTATGTCGGACCTCATCGGCACCAGCGACCTCATCGGCGCTGGCTTCGGTGCGACCTTCGCGATTATCACGGTGGCCCTCATCAGCGGTGCGGTCGCGGACCGTACCAAGTTCGGCGCCTGGATGGTCTTCGTGCCGATCTGGGTCACGCTCGTCTACTGCCCGCTGGCCTATATGGTCTGGGGTGGCGGCCTGCTCAGCGCTGACGGGTGGATCGGTCAGACCTTCGGAGAGGCCATCGACTACGCCGGTGGCACCGTGGTTCACATCAACGCCGGTGTGGCTGCGCTCGTGCTCGTCTACATCATTGGCCAGCGCGCCGGCTTCGGAAAGATGGGCTTCCACAAGCCGCATAACGTTCCGCTCGTCATGCTCGGTGCTGCACTGCTGTGGTTCGGTTGGTTCGGATTCAACGGTGGCGCCTCGAGTACCAGCGAAGAAGCCGGTCTGATCTGGGTCAACACGCTCGTCGCTCCGGCTGCCGCCATGCTGGGATGGTTGCTGGTCGAGCGCATCCGCGACAGTCGCCCGACCTCGGTCGGTGCAGCCTCTGGTGTCGTTGCCGGGCTAGTCGCGATCACGCCAGCGTGCGCCAACCTCAGCCCCGTCGGATCAATTGCTCTCGGCGTCGTGGCCGGTGCGGTGTCCGCACTGGCGATCGGTCTGAAGTACAAGTTCGGGTATGACGACGCGCTGGATGTCGTCGGTGTGCACCTTGTTGCCGGGCTGATTGGCACCGTCGGAATCGGCTTCTTGATGCTGCCCACGGATGGTGTCGGCGGGGGCCTGTTCTATGGCGGAGGCTTCGACCAGCTTGTCGCCCAGGTCGTGGCCGCAGGGTTCACGATCGTCTTCACCGGCTTCTTGACCCTGGTCATCGGTTTGGCTATTGCCAAGACCATCGGCTTCCGTATCTCGGTCGAAGACGAAGAGCGCGGGGTTGACCTTGCCGTGCACGGTGAAACGGCCTACGAGTTCGAGTCGACCAGCGCCGTCGCCTCGGACAAGAGCACCGTTTCGGTCTGATCGACTGCCTGTACGTCGTACCTTTAAGCCACAGCGGGCGTTGCAGCACGAGTTGCGACGCCCGCTACGGCGTATCACCCCGGCCGCTGAAGCGATATCCTTAATGCGTTCCTGTGTCCACACGATCGGTCTTCCGGTGACGCGCTTGTCGCGCGTGGGCGCTTCCGTTGATGAGGTAGAGGTGTTTCGAGTGCCCACGGGCAAGGTCAGGTTCTTTAACGAAGACAAGGGCTTCGGTTTCCTCTCCAGCGACGAAGGCGAGGATGTCTACGTCCACGCCAGCGCCCTGCCTAAGGGAACTGAGGCGTTGCAGCGAGGCGCGCGCGTTGAGTTCGACATCGCGCAAGGTCGCCGTGGGGACCAAGCTCTGAGCGTGCGACTGCTCGAGCCGGCACCGTCCGTGGCCAAGACCATGGCGATCCGAGACCGCAAACCGGCTGATGAGATGGCCGTCGTGGTCGAAGACCTTATTGCGGTGCTCGATCACGCTGGCATATCGTTGCGCCGCGGGAAGTACCCCGATGCCAAGGTGTCGGCGGCATTGTCCAAAACCCTGCGCGCCGTGGCCGATCAGTTCGACGCCGGGGCCTAAGACATGCCCACGCTGAAAGCGGACGCCACGTTGTCTGGTGCCATCGAGGTTGCTCGGCTGGCAGCCGTAGAGATTGCCGAGCCGGGAGCCGTCGGTGACCATCTCGGCGTCGAGATGGATGCGGAACGCTTGGCCACGCACTTCTTCGCGTGCGTCGCGCCCGGCTATCCCGGGTGGACGTGGGCGATCACGTTGGCTCGGCCGCCCCGCGGCCGTAAGCCCACCGTCTGCGAGACGCATTTGGTGCCCGGGATGAAGTCGATGGTTTCCCCGGTCTGGTTGCCGTATGCCGAGCGGCTGGCACCCGGGGACATCGGCACCGGCGACCGGACGCCATACGTGGACGAAGACCCGCTCCTGGTGGCTGGCTTCGAGGCCACTGGTGACGACGACGTCGACGAGGTCGGTTTCTTCGAGTTGGGCCTAGGACGGCCACGGGTGCTCTCTGCCCACGGGCGTGAGCAAGCCGCGCGGCGCTGGTATGAAGGCGACCGGGGCCCCACCGCCGAAGGCGCCCGCAGCGCTCCCGCACCGTGCAACACATGCGGATTCTTCGTACCTATCGCGGGCATGCTGCGCTCGCTGTTCGGGGTCTGCGCAAATGCCTGGTCACCCAGCGACGCGTCCGTGGTGAGCATCGACCACGGCTGCGGCGCGCACAGCGAAGTCGACCTAGAAGCGCGGCCGGCACCGGTCGTCGAGGCGCCAGTGCTCGACGATTTGGCGGTCGACTTGGTGGAGCGCTAAGCCTCTGCCGCGTTGCCGCGCCCCCGCACCACGTATATGTGACCCAAGAGTCCCACCGCCAATGCCGCTACCGGGACCCAGCGCCACCACCATTGATCGCCAGTCGATAGGGCCGGAACGGTCCACACGACGATCAGCGCGATCACCCATACCGCCAAGCCGATGCGCACCACAACCAACGACGCGATGGGCACGGTCATCGGCACGATCTGCGGCTCCGAACCCTGCGGCAATTCGCCTGTACCCATACGGCAACTCTAGACACACCGATTGACTCGATCGCTTCGCGCACGCTTGATCCGATTCTGCCCACCAAATGGAGGTGCCAGCGGACCTGAAGGAATAGTTAGCCAGGCTAACGAGTTTGCCTATCAGTGACGCCTTCTCCCTCGACCACATCATGGCCCGGTTCCGGGTACTCAGCCACCCTGGCGCACGATCTTCGACTAGCGTGCATGCGCGTGGCCCGCCGGGTGCGTTTCGAGTCGGCCGCAGAGATTGCTCCGCATCAGTTCAGCGTGCTCGCCCGGTTGGACACGGCCCCCACCTCCGTCGGCGATCTCGCTGCTCAAGAGCAAATCAGTGCCCCCAGCATGAGCCGCACCGTGACTGGCCTGGACAAGCTCGGGTGCGTCGAGCGCAGCGCCGATCCCAGCGACGGCCGGGTGGTGCTCGTCGCGTTGACCGAGCGGGGCTCGCAGGTCCTCGCGGTCGAACGCGCCCATCGCGACGCGTGGATGTCGGCGCGGCTGGAAGACATGAGCCTGCAGGAGCAAGAGATCTTGCGACAGGCGACGGAGCTGCTGGAGCGCGTGGTGGCTCGATGAGCGCGATGTTTGCTGCGCTGTCGGTGCGCAACTACCGGGTGTATGCCGCCGGAGCGCTCATCTCCAACACCGGCACCTGGATGGGGCGCGTGGCCCAAGACTGGGTCGTGCTGACCGAGTTGACGAACAACTCAGCTCAGGCGCTCGGCATCGTCACCGGCCTACAGTTCTTGCCTATGCTGCTCTTGGCACCGCTCGGGGGCGCGCTGTCGGATCGGTTCCCCAAACGCAGGCTGATGTTTATCACTCAGGGCGTCATGGTCCTCACGGCCGTGGCCATGGGGGTGTTGGTGCTCTCCGGGGCGATGGAGCTGTGGCATATGTACGTGCTGGCCTTCCTGCAAGGCGCGGCGGCAGCGCTCGACGCCCCCGCGCGGCAGTCCATTGTCTCTGAGTTGGTGCCACCGGAGAGATTGACCAACGCGGTGGGTCTCAACAGTGCTTCCTTCAACAGCGGCCGCCTGATCGGGCCCGCGGTGGCCGGGTTGCTGATCGCGTGGGTCGGGACAGGGCCGACGTTGCTGGTCAACGCTGCGACCTTCGTGGCGGTGATGATCGCGCTGTTCATGCTCGACCCGTCCCAGTTGCGGCTTACACCGCGCAGCAAAGGTGGTCGCGGCCAGATCCGCGAGGGCGTGCGCTACGTGCGTGGCCGCCCCGACATCATGCTGATCATGGCGTTGGTCTTCGTGCACGGCACCTTCGGGTTGAACTTCCAACTGACCAACGCCCTGATGGCCACTGAGGTCTTTGATCGTGGCGTCAAAGAGTTTGGTCTGCTCGGCTCGGTGATGGCGATCGGGTCACTGTCCGGAGCGCTGCTCGCGGCGCGGCGTGAGCGCCCCCGCTGGCGGATGTTGCTGGGGGCTATGGCCGCGTTCACCGTGTTCACTGCCGTGCTGGCTTTCGCTCCGACATTTCAGATGTATGCGGTGCTGCTCGTGCCTACCGGCCTTGCGGCGCTGACCGTGATGGTCACCGCCAACTCCATGGTCCAGTTGAGCGTGGACTCGCACGTCCGGGGCCGGGTGATGTCGCTCTATATGGCGGTGTTCTTTGGAGGTACGCCGCTAGGCGCACCGCTGATCGGGTGGATCGGCGACACATTTGGTGCGCGCTGGACGATCGGCATCGGCACGTTGATGTGCGGGCTGGCGGTCACTGCTGCCACTGTGTACCTCATGCGCACCGACCGCCTTCATCTGCGCCGCGGGCCCTCTTGGTCTGAGCCGGTTGTTGTCGAACGCGACAACCTTCAGGCCATGCCGGAACAGGCGCGCTGATGGGCCCCCGGAGCCGGCGGCTCGTCGTCATCGTGGCCCTGATCGCTATGCTCGCCACCGTGATTATCACCAGCCTCGCCCAATGATGTCTTGCCGCGCATGACCTTCACCACGCGACCGACCTTGCAAGGCACCTTCGGGATGGTCTCGAGCACCCACTGGATAGCCTCCACTGCGGCCATGGGCATCCTCGAGCGCGGCGGCAATGCCTTCGACGCGGCGGTCTGTGCCGGGTTTGTCCTGCACGTCGTCGAGCCTCACCTCAACGGACCTGGTGGCGATCTGCCGGCGATCGTCAGCAACCCCGGCGGTGTCGGCGCCCAGGTCTTGTGCGGCCAAGGCCCGGCTCCCATCGGTGCCACGGCCACACACTTCGGCGAAGCCGGGATGAATGTCGTGCCGGGCTCGGGCCTGCTGGCAGCGGCGGTGCCGGGTGCCTTCGACGCGTGGATGGTGCTGCTGCGCGATCGGGGCAGCATGCGCGTGGCCGAGGTGCTGGCTCCCGCCGAGCACTACGCCCGCCACGGTCATCCGGTGTTGCCAGCGGCCAGCCGCACTATCGACGCTGTTCGCGACGTGTTCGCCACGCACTGGCCCACCTCGGCGCAGGCCTGGCTGACTCAGGGTCGGGCCCCAGAGGCAGGGTCGCTGCACCGCAACGTGGCGTGGGCCGACACCGTGGCTGCCTTGATCGCCGAAGGATCTTCACCGGGGGCGACCCGAGAGCAGCAGATCGAGGCGACTCGGCGCGCGTGGAGTTCTGGCTTTGTGGCTGAGGCCATCCATGAGTTTGTGCAGGCCCCGTACTGGCACTCTGGCGGCCACGTGCTTCCGGGGGTGCTCACCGGGGCTGACCTGTCGGCATACGAGGCGACGTGGGAAGCCCCTGTGCTGCTGGACTGGCACGGCTATCAGGTGGCCAAGACGGGGTTGTGGGGCCAAGGGCCCGCCCTGCTGCAGATGCTCGCGATGGGGGCAGCGGGCAGCCCTACGGGATCGATGGACAGCGTCGAGGGCGTGCACAGCGTTGCTGAACGCTGGAAGTTGGCGATGGCCGACCGGGAGGCTTGGTATGGCGACAGTCCGGTCCCCGGCACGTCGCGGGCGCAGTGGTCGGCTGAGCGCGACCACCTCCTGACTGATCTGCTCTCCGGTGACTACGCCCGCATGCGGGCGACCCAGGTCACCGACACCGCTAGCCATACGGTGCGTCCGGGTCATCCCGGCGAACGCACGCCCGCGATGGCGGCGCTGGCCTTGCGCGCAGCCGACGATATGGGGGCCGCACGAAGTGCCTCCGTGGGCGAGCCGACGGTAGCCCGGACCGCTGCGATCAACCCACCCGGCGGAGACACCTGTCACGTCGATGTCGTTGATCGCTGGGGCAACATGATCGCGGCGACACCGTCGGGAGGGTGGCTGCAGTCCTCGCCGACCATCCCCAGCCTCGGCTTCGCGTTGGGCACGCGACTCCAAATGATGTGGCTCGAGCAAGGGCTGCCGTCGTCGTTGGTGCCCGGTGCACGTCCGCGCACCACGTTGGCCCCCACCATGGTGCTGCGCGAAGCCCGCCCCGTGTTGGCCTGTGGCAGCCCCGGCGGGGACCAGCAAGATCAGTGGCAGTCGGTGTTCTTGATCCGGCACCTCATGGAAGGTGCCACGCTCCAAGAAGCCATCGACGCCCCGATGTTCCACACCCTGAGTTTTCCTTCGTCTTTCGACCCACGGGTTGTTGAGCCGGGGGTGTTGGTTGCCGAAGACCGCCTGGGTGAGACGGTGCTAGGCGGTCTCGAGGCGCGTGGGCATGTCGTGCAGCGAGCTGGCGATTGGGCGTTGTCGCGGATGTGCGCGGTGGCGCGCGATCCGCATACGGGATTGCTCAGTGCAGGCGCCAATCCGCGCGGCATGCAGGGGTATGCCGTAGGGCGCTAGTCCTGTTGGGGGTCGGGACCGTCGGGGGAAGTGGGCTCGGTCCGGGACAGTTTGATGTCGGCCTGAGCGTGTCGCTGCGGCCCTTTGCGCCGGGGTGTGGAGCGACGCTTGGCGGCCCCGCGGATGCGCTGCACGGGTGTGGGCTCGTCCATGGGCTTGACTCGCTTGCCCAAGTCCGCGTTCTTCAGGAGCAGGCTAAAGGGTGCCGACGTGCGCGGGTGCACCGCGATGGGTTCGTTGCCAGAGAAGACCACCCAGTGCGAAGCGTTGAGGTGGAAAACCTGGAGCGTCGAGCCGTCGATCACGGTGTCGGCGTGCTGCACGGCCTTCTTGTGCTGATTGCCCTTGTCGACCTTGGCCTGCACATACCGCTCGGCGGGCTCACGTTGCGATTTAACCTGATCCCACACCTTCGGCCCGTATCGACGCGAGGCTTCGTAGACCAACGGCCCATACTTCAGCGCCGCACCAACCGCCTTGCCTTTGCCAGCCACCACGTTGTCCTCTCCTGAACTTCAATGAACCTCCACCCTAAGTGCCCGCCCTCTCCTTCGGGGGAGCGGTGGCCGATGATGGACATATGGCACTCGATGATGGGCAGATGGCGCTTGCTGGCCGCACGGACTACGACGGGCACGGGTTGGTTGAAGACGAACTTGCCGCGACGCCCCTGGAACAGATCAGCACGTGGGTGCAGGAGGCCAGCGCTCGGCACGCAGAGCACGGCGATGTTCCGGAGCCCATGGCCTTGTCCGTGGCCACGGTCGACGCCGGGGGCCAACCCGACGTACGCACCGTGCTGATGCGGTTTTTAGAGTCGCGAGGCATCGGCTTCTTGACCAACACCGGCTCGGCCAAGGGGCTGCAGATCGCCGACAACGAGCGGATCGCTGCTTCGTTGACCTGGCCGTCGATGTTTCGGTCGATCCGGTTCCGCGGGGTGGCTGTCGCGGTCTCGGCAGACGACGTGTTGGGCTACTTCGCAGCGCGGCCGTGGGCCTCACGCATCAGCGCGTGGGCCTCAGCCCAATCCCAGCCGTGCGAGTCCAGGGAGTCGCTGGAGACGGCATACCAGATGTATGTCGATCGCTTCCCTGACCATGGAGCCGTCGACGACGTGCCGGTCCCGCCGCTGTGGGGCGGGTACTGGCTGGAGCCGCACCGAGTCGAGTTCTGGGCCGGGCGTCCCAACCGGCTTCACGATCGGCTTATCTTCAACCTCAAAGACTTCGCCGGGCCCGGGAATCTTGGCGAGACCGACGCATGGACCGTGCAGCGCCTGCAGCCCTAGGTCTGCGGCACGCAGCGGAGCCCTCGCCGATGGGCCAACAGCGGGTGGGCAATCTAGACTCGCCTGACGCCGACCTCGGAAGGGAACTGCATGAGCGATCTGATCGACACCACCGAGATGTACCTCAAAGCGATCTATGAGTTGATCGAGGATGGGGTGGTCCCGATGCGTGCCCGGATCGCTGAGCGCTTGGATCATTCCGGCCCGACCGTCAGCCAGACAGTCGCCCGGATGGAGCGCGACGACCTCCTGCACCTCGAGGAAGACCGGCATCTCACGTTCACGGCGTTGGGTGAAGAGCGAGCCATGCGGGTCATGCGCAAACACCGCCTTGCCGAGCGCCTCCTCGTGGACGTCATCGGCCTCGAGGAGGCCTACGTGCACGAGGAGGCGTGCCGATGGGAGCACGTGATGAGCGAACGGGTCGAGGCGCGGATCTTGACCCTCATCGGAGACCCTGAGTTTTCGCCCTACGGCAACCCCATCCCGGGACTGGCTGAGCTCGGGTGGGACTCGGGTGACGAAGCGGGCGCTGCCGCCGGAGTCCCGGTCACTCAGGTGGTGGAAGCTGGCGCTAGCCGGGCTCAGATCGAACGCATCGGTGAGCCAGCACAGGTTGATCCCGAGTCCTTAGACGTGTTGCTGCGCAGCGGCGTCGTCCCTGGAGCCGCGGTGACAGTCTCTGCCGAAGGTGATCGCATCCGCCTCTGCGCCGTAGGTCATCACGCCATCACCGTGCCGACTGATGTCGCCGCCCACCTGTTTGCCACGGCCACCCTGGGCGACTCGTTGTAAGAGGCGTGTCCCACAACGCAACTGCTAGACGGACGTCTCGGCAGTGTCGGTTTCGTCGTCGAACTCGCCTAGAATCTGCTCCAAGATGTCCTCCAAGGATGCAAGCCCGACCAGCGTGCCCGAGCCGTCGCGGACGAGGGCCAACTGTGCCCGTTCCCGTCGCATCTCGCTGACGGCATCGATCAGGGGCAGGTCGTGGCTCAACCAGGTCGGCTCCTGCATAAAGTCCAGGACCGGCGTCGTTTCGTGGCCACGAGACGTCGACCGCATGGCGTCTCGCACGTGCACCAGCCCGATCACTTGCTTGTCCTGGTCGCGCACAAACAGTCGCGAATGCCCGCTGCGCTGGCAGGCGACCTCCACGTCGCGAGCATCTTCGCTATCGGAGACCGTGACGGCATTATCGAGCCCGAACATCACCGAGGAGACGGTCTCGGTCTCGAGCCGCAACGCTCCGGTCAGCATCTGGTGGTCGGCATCGGGCAAGACCCCGTGCTCGTGAGACTGGGACAGTAAAAGTTGGAGGTCGGCGGGCCCGTGGGTAGCGGACTCGACCGTGTCGATGGGGTTGACCTTGACGAGTCGCAGCAAGGCGTTGGCCATGCCGTTGAGGACGAACAGCACCGGCCGCACCACCCAGGTGAACGCGCGGAACGGAAGCGCCAGCAGCAGTGCCGAGGTCTCTGGGTGTGAGATGGCCCAGGACTTGGGGGCCATTTCGCCGACCACCATATGCAGGAACACCACGATCGAGACGGCGATGATGATTGCGACGATGTGGGTCAACCCATCGGGTATGCCGATGCTGTGGAAGATGGGCTCGAGAAAGTGGGCGATGGCGGGCTCGGATAAGGCGCCCAGGCCCAGCGTGCATAGGGTAATGCCCAACTGGGCTCCCGCCAGCATGAGCGACATTTCGCGGTGAGCATTGACCGCGGCACGGGCGGCACGACCACCGTTTTTCGCCGCTTCGTCGAGCCGGTGCCGCTTGGAGGCAACGACGGCGAACTCGGTTGCGACGAAGAAGCCGTTGAGGATCAGCAACAGCACGGAGATGCCGAGGGCAGCGGTGGCGCTCATGAGGAGTGCCCATCGTGAGAGGTGTGGATGCGTAGGTCGCGCGGCTCCGCGGTCGGGTCGCTCTCGTCGCGAGATCCCTCGGGGTCGAGGTCGGTGATCTGCGGTGGATACAAGGCGACGGTGTCGGGAACGAAACGGCTCATGCCGAGTACCTCGATGTCAACGCTCGTCTTTTGAGGGTCGCCTTCGGAGCTTCGAGTCGGCCACGTCACACTGACGCGGTCGCCTTGCTCGGCCATGCGACCCAGTCGATACATGACCAGACCGGACAGCGTGTCGTAGTCCTCGTTTTCGGGCAGCGCAATATCGGTGATGGTCTCCACCTCATCGATGCGCATGCGGGCGGCTAGGTGCCAGGTGCCGTCCGCCCCAGCGGAGGGTTCGTCCTCCTCCTCGTCGTCCTCGTCCCAGATCTCTCCGACGACTTCTTCGGCGACGTCTTCGAACGTGATGACGCCAGCAAATCCGCCGTACTCGTCGACCACCACAGCAATCTGCCGATGCTGCTTGCGCAACTCCTCCAGCACGCGTGGCAGGGGCAGCGATTCGGGCATGATGAGTGCCTCGTCGGCGAGGTCTCTCACCGGGATACGACCGCGCTGCTCGGCGGGCACGCTCAGCAGTTCGTGAAGGCCGATGACCCCGACGATGTCGTCGATGTCGCGGCCGATCACGGGGAATCGCGAGTGGCCGGTGTCGAGCAGTTCGAGTACCCGGCTGGCTGGATCGTCGGCGTGGACCGTTTCGACGTCGATCCGTGGGGTCATGACCTCCTCGGCCGCGTGCCCGCGGAAGGCGAGCCCTCTTCCCAACAGTTTGGTCAAGTCATCGTCGAGCAATCCGCCGCTCGCCGAGTCGGAGATGATCCGTTGCAAGTCTTCAGGGGTGGCACCTTGCGGCAGCTCTTCGACGGGCTCAATGCCCACCGAACGCAGCAACGCGTTGGAGGCTCTGTCGAAGAGCGAAATGACGGGGCCCGCCACCATGAGATACAGCAACGTGGATCGCGACAGGGCGCGCGCGAGCGGCACAGGCTTGGCAATGGCGAGGTTCTTGGGGCCGAGTTCACCGAGCACCATCTGCAAGGCGGTGCTGAAGCCCAGGGTCAACGCGAGAGACAAGGTCAGCGTGGCGGCGTCGGACAGGCCGGTAAAGCCCAACACGTCGGCTAGACCACGACCCACCAGTGGCTCACCGGCGAAGCCCACGAGTAGTGCCGTGACCGTGATGCCGAACTGGGCACCCGACAGGGTGAAGGACAGGCGGGAGGTCACCTTCAGTGCCCTCTCCGCCGCAGCATCCCCCTCTTTGGCGAGCGCGGTGAGTTTGCCCCGGTCCACCGAAACGTAGGCGAACTCCTGAGCCACGAAATACCCGGTCGCCACCGTCAGCACGAAGATGACGAGCAGACCAGCAAGGATCAGCACGTAGGACGTCCACTGATAGGCCGGGCCGAACCCGGCCCGGGTTGGTCGCTGTGGGGGGACCCGCTGGAAGACATGCGCACAAGGCTAGCCGACATCGCCCTTAGGCTCGGAGCGATGACCCCGGGGCAACGAGTGCTGTGTGCGGTGGCCGCCGGTGGTGCCGCCGGGGCGGTGCTGCGCGCTGCCATCGAGACGAATCTTGGTTCGGGGGGTTCCCTCGGCGTCTTCCCGTGGTCCACGCTCGCTATTAATGTCGTCGGGAGTTTCCTTCTTGGCGCGCTCGCAACCTTGGCCGTCTCGACCGCGTGGTGGGTGAGGCCGTTTCTGGGCACTGGGGCCTTGGGTGGTTTCACCACCTTCTCCGCGTATGCCGTGGTCAGCAACGTGCTCATGCTCGATGGCGCGGTGGGCGCTGGAGTCGGGTATGTCGTGGCGACGCCGGTGGTGTGTGTTGCTGCCGCCGCACTCGGAGCGCACCTACCGGCAGCGCTAGGTCTGTCGCAGAGCGCACCGCCGAGCGCAGCAGGTCAAGAATGAACCCGTCCTGGCAGGTGTGGCTGGCCATCGCCCTCGGTGGTGCAGCGGGGGCGGCGCTGAGGCACGTTGCGGCAACCACGAGGTGGGGTGCGCTACCGGGAGTATTCGCGGCCAACACGCTTGCCGCCGGGGCCCTCGGGGTGCTGGTTGCTCAGTCTTCCTCGCTGTCTCCGTTCTGGTTCGCGTTCCTGGCCACCGGGCTGTGCGGGGCGTTAAGCACCTACAGCACGTTCGCCGTCCAGGTGTGGGAGTTGCTGCAAGACAATGTTCTTGCCGGTATCGGCTACGTCGCGGCGACCACGGTGGCTGGGGCTTTGGCTGCGCTCGTTCCGTTGCTTATGTGGGAATACTGAATGCCGACGTGGGGATACTTGACAGCCGACGCGGGGACACTGAGGCGATAAGCCGGGGTTTGTCGGTGGCGGCTTCTAACGTGTCCACATGGTTACCTTCCTGCACACCGCCGATTGGCAGATTGGGATGACCCGTCGCTGGTTGCAACCGGAGGCCCAAGCTCGATTCGACAGTGACCGCTTGGATGCGATCCGACGGGCGGGGGAGATTGCGCGCGCTCAGGGATGTGCCTTTGTCGTGGTGGCCGGTGACGTCTTCGAGAGCAGCCAATTGCGCCAAGGCACCGTCCTGCGAGCCCTGGAGGTCATGCGCGAGATCGAGTTGCCGGTCTACCTGCTTCCGGGCAATCACGACCCTCTGGACGCGATCAGCATCTATCGCCAACCGACGTTCTCCAATGCCTGTCCCAGCAACGTCACGGTGCTCGACTCGACGCAGTCCGTCGCGGTGGCGCCGGGAGTGGAGGTCATCGGGGCACCGTGGGCTGGCAAACTCCCTGGGCGCGACCTCGTCGGTGACGTAGTGACGTCGCTGCCGCCGGCCGATGGGACCGTCCGCATCGTGGTGGGTCACGGCATCGTGGATATTCTCGATCCCAGCGGGTCCAACCCGGCCGCCATTGACACGGCGTCCCTCGTGGCGGCTTTGGATCAGGGCCAGATCCACTACGTGGCGTTGGGCGACCGTCATTCGCGCACCGATGTCGGTGGGCACGGCACTATTTGGTATTCGGGAGCTGTCGAAGTCACCGACCCTCGAGAGGAAGCGCCCGGGGACGTTCTTGTCGTCACCGTCGACTCTGACGGGCCACCATCAGTCGCACACCACCACACGGGACGATGGAACTTCGTGACCCTGCGCCGCGAGGTGGCCAGTGCCTACGATGTCGATGCGCTGGTCGCCGAATTGGCGGCGATGACCCACAAGGACACCGTGGTCTTGAAGCTGGCCCTTCAGGGCACCTTGGATCTTTTCGACTACACGAGACTGCACGAGCACCTTGACTCGCTGCGAACGATCTTCGGCGGTATGCACGATTGGGAACGGCACACCGATCTATCGGTGCGTGCTAGCGAGGCTCAGTGGTCAGCTCTCGGCCTGTCGGGGTATGTGTGCGACGCGGCTGACGAGATCAAAGTGCAACTTGCCCAACACGCGAGCGTCGATGCCCCACCGACGCCCGAGCCCGACTGGTTCTTCGATCCGCACCGTGGAGACGACAGCGATAGCGCCCGCGATGCGCTGGCTCTGCTCTATCGACTCAGTTCGGCGGCACAACGATGAGAATTCACCGTCTCTGCGTGCGCAACGTGAAGGGGATCACCGAGCGCACTTTGACGTTCCCCGATACCGGTGTGGTGGTGATCGAGGGGCCGAACGAGGTTGGCAAGTCAACGTTCTTAGAGGCCCTCGATCGACTCTTGGAGCCCAAGGCAAAGGCGTCATCAAAGGCAGCATCGATCGTCGGCCTTCAGCCAGTCGGTCAAGATGTGGGCCCCTTCGTTGAGGTTGAGATGAGCGTGGGGCCACACCGCCTGATCTTCGCCAAGCGGTGGTTACGCCAACCCACTACGACCCTCCTTGTCTTGAGCCCCGTGCCTGAGCAGTTGGCCGGGGAGGCCGCTCAGCAGCGGATGGACGCGATCATGGACGCCAGCGTCGACCGTCCGCTGCTGGACGCGCTTCGATTCGCGCAATCCGGCTCGTCGAGTCCTATCCGCCTCGGGGATAGTGCCGTCTTGCAAGCTGCCCTCGATGGTGCGGCTGGCGCGGATCTGTACTCGGCGGGCAGCGGCGATCTGCTGGATGCCGTCGAGACCGAGTACCGCCGGTATTACACCGTAGCGACCGGCCGACCGGCTGGCGACCTTCGCGCTGCCATCACGACGGCCAACGAGAGCCAGGATGCCGTCGTTGATGCCCATGGCGGCGTCTGTGAAGCGGAGGCCATCCTTGCCAAGCGTGACGAGGCCGCCGCGATGCATCAGGCGGCTCAGGGCACCGTCCCGGGTCACCGTAGAGCCTTGCTCGCCGCCGAGGGTGACTCAGAGCGGGTGGCTTCGCTGCGTGCCCAGGAGCAGCACGCGGCGCAACAACTGGCGGCAGCGACGTTGAACGCCCGTGCCGCTGAGTCTTTGGTGGTCGCGCGGCAAAGCCTCATCGATGATGCGGCACGGCGTTCGATGGCCGCTGCGGTGGTGACGACCCAGGCTGCGGAAGCGATGTCACGGGAGCAGGAGTTGGCGGCTGCACTGGCCGAAGCGACGGTCGCGTTGGATCACGCCCGCCGTGAGTGCGCCAGTGCGCAAGACGACGCGGATGAGGCCGCAGTATCTGTCCAGCGGCTGCAACTGCACACCGAGGTTGCCGCTCTCGAGGACCGGATAGAGGTTGCCGAGAGCGCTCACGCTGCGTTGGAGCATCACCGCGCTCAGTTAGCCCAATCGCTCGTGAGTCCTGATGTGTGGCGAGAGATTGAATGGTGCCAACAGCAGCTCGCTATCGCTGATGCGGCTTTGGAGGCCGGGTCCACCTCCGTCAGCATTAGCTCCCTTGTGGACGAGCAGCACCTTGAACACGACGGTCGCGCGCGCACTCTGAGCCCCGGCGAGCCCTCTGTGCAGGTCGTGGTGGAACGAGAATCTGAGTTGATCATCAACGGCTGCGTGCGCGTCGGCCTGCGCCCACACGGAGATGTCGTGAAGCGGGCGGGCCACCGTGATCAGATGCGGGCTCAGCTGCATCGAGCCCTCAGCGACGTAGATGCCTGCGGTATCGAGCAGGCATCGCTGATGCATGAAGCGCACCAGCGGGCACGCGACGACGTGGCGCGCTCCGATAACGCTCTCGCCGTGGCTCTGTCCGGAAGTACCCCGTCGGACCTACGCGGGCTCCTGATGCAGCGCCGCCGTGCCCTAAGCGACGTTGCCCGCGACGCCAGGACACTAGCGCCCGAAGAGGTTGCGACGCCGAGGGTAGGGCGCGACGAGGTGGATCAGGCGGTGCACGCAGCCAGGGCCCTTCAGGCTACGTTGCGGCCGCTGCGCAAGGTAAAGGATGCGGCCGAGGACGAAATTCGGCGCGTGCGTGACCTCCATGCGGCGGCCAAACAGGCCAGCGATATCGCACATAGTCAGCATGACTCGGCAGCGGAGGAGTCCAGGCGCGCCGCGGAACGACTTGATGCGCAGCGTGAGGCGGCCTCAGACGGGGCGCTGGCCTCTGCGGCGGCGCATGCGGTCGAAGCAGAAGGTATAGAAGCAGCCACACGAGAGCACTTCCAGGACGCCTTGCGAGCCGCGAACTCAGCCGAGACCGACGAGCAACTCCGGCTGGCGACGTCGCAGTTGGCTCAGGCCCAGGCCGAGCAGGAACGTCTCGGTCACGCAGTGCAGCACCTCAACGGCCAACTGGAGATCACTGCGGGGGAGGGACGTCAGGAGATCTACGAGCGCGCAGTCCAAGCGTTCGAAGAGGCCAATCGGGCTCTGGCCTCTGTGGACCGTCGAGCGCGCGCGGCGCGTCAACTGCACCAGACCTTGCAACGCCACCGTGACCGCGCCCACGCCAGCTACGTCGCTCCCTACGCCCAAGAGATCGAACGGCTCGGTCGATCGCTGTACGGAGATTCGTTTGGGATCGAGATCAGCCCCAGCCTCGTCATCACCCACCGGCACCTGTACGGCGCCACCGTCGCCTTCGACCAGCTGTCGGGGGGCGCGAAGGAGCAACTCGGAATTGTCGCCCGCCTTGCCGTGGCGATGCTGGTCGAATCTGATCAATCAGTGCCTGTCGTGATCGACGATGCGCTGGGCTACACCGATCCCCAGAGGCTGAAACTGCTGGGATCGGTGTTGGGTGGCAGTGATCATCGAGGGCAGATCATCCTCTTGACGTGCACTCCTGACCGGTATCGCGCCATCCCGGGTGCCGAAACGGTGCGTCTGACTGCCTGAGTCCGGTCAGTCCCTGGTCGAAGCCTGGTCCAGTGGTCACGTTCTGAGATATTTCTTTGCGATGCACTTACCGTGACGAAAGTCACGGGGAGCGCGAGCGAGCATCCCGCCAAGTGCTGGATGAGGACAGCGTTCACTAGGCGCAAAACCTTTGTCTTGCAGGCGATGTAAGCAATATGGTCGCAAAAATCTGAAAACGCTTACAACGTAAGTAGTTCGTCAATGTGGAGGCCTTGGGCGTGACGAGGCGCTGGGATCCACACGTTATTCACAGGTCGTCGTTACCCAAACGTGACATCGTTTACATTCTTGGGTAACGTCGGCATCGCTCCTCCCCCTGGGGGGCCCCAGATGGGTAGCCGAATCCTGTCACCTTGTCTGGGCACAACCGCACAATCCGTCTGACAGGAGCGGGGGACCCACGTTATTTGGCACGTCGTGAGACGCGCCTTGGGGTTAAGTCTTCGTGTTTACGTCGCGATGGCCGGGTAAATTCCTCCACCCGAACCCGACAGCTCACCCCGTAGGCGCATGGAGAGAGTTCATACATGTCTTCCACCGTTCCCGGGCGCCACCGTGCCCCGAAGCACTCCGCTGTTAAGCCCGTCTCGAAGGTCGCGCTGACGCTAGCGACCAGTGCGGGCCTTGCCTTCTCAACCGCAGGTGCGGGCAATGCCGCCCCGGCAGTCGCAGCGCCTACCGCGACGGCCGTGCCCGCCGCAGTGACGCAGAGCGCAGCCGCCGGCTTGGCCTCGACGTCCGTCGCCACCCGCATTCTGCCCACGCGTTCGTACATCACATACCGCCAGGGCTCGCGTGGCGGTTCGACCAAGACGATCCAGCGCAAGGTCGGCGCCTATGCCGATGGCGTGTTCGGCCCGAGGACCGCATCAAAGGTGCGCTCCTGGCAGCGTCGCCACGGTCTGTACGCGGACGGCATCGTCGGCCCCAAGACCTCCCGTGCCATGGGCATCAGGCTCAGCTCAAAGAAGTCTTCTTCGCGCGGTTCGTCCTCAGCCTCGCGCAGCAGCGGTCGCTCAACGTCCGGCGTGATCAACACTGCCAGGCGGTACACCGGTGTTCGTTATGTCTGGGCCGGCAGCACGCCCTCGAGCGGTTTTGACTGCTCCGGCTACGTGACGTACGTCTTCAAGAAGGCTGGCGTCAACCTTCCCAGAACCGCATCCCAGATCCAGCGTGCTACGAAGCGCACGTACAGCCCACGTCCAGGCGACCTGGTATTCCACGGCTACCCGGCGACCCACGTCGGTATCTACGCCGGCAACGGCAACATGTACGACTCGGGCCGCTCGACCCGGGGTACCTCGTTTCGAAAGATCTTCCCCGGCCAAGTGAGTTACGGACGCGTCTAGTTGACGCGCTAGCCGTCATGATTCAACTGACGCGCTAGCCGTCATGAAGGAGCCGAGGTGGCGCTTGCCACCTCGGCTCCTTTGCGTATCGGTCCAGGTCCGAAGCGTCCTGAGGTTGCTCCCCCGGCCTTACGCGTCTAGATTTCCGACTAACAGGAAAGAGATCTGATGAAGACATCCCGCCCCCTTTGGTGCTGCCTGGCGGCGCTGACTTTGACGTTATCGGCGTGTGACGCGGCCAGTGATGACGCTGGACCAACGACCATCGACGCAGATGTACTAGGAACGTCTGGGCCTGTAGATAGCGACGGTTCCACCGCTACCGGCTCGGGAAGCGACATGGATGCTTCGACGGCCACCGGCAGGCAAGATGACCTCGACCTCTCCACCGCGACGGGGCCCGGGGATTCAGATCTGGCCACGAGCACTGGTCCCCGTGCGGGAGACCGGGCCTCCACAACCGCCTCAGGTGACGGCGCGGCTGCCACGGGATCGGCTTCTGCGGCTGCTGCTCCCACCGAGGCTCCCGACGACGCGGGCTTGGACGACCCCTCGCTCGACCCGGTCGAGGCTAAGGCTGACTCGCAGGACGGTCTGCTTGCCACCACCGTGAGCGTCGGTGTGTATCCCGACTACGACCGCGTCACCTTTAACCTCGAAGGCGTGGGCGCACCCGGATACAGCGTCCGCTACGCCGAGGAGGCCGTCGAGGACGGCAGCGGCGCCCGTTTAGAAGTCGACGGTGACGCGGTGCTGCAGGTGACCATCACGGGCACGCGCTATCCCGACGAAGGCGAAACCTACGAAGGCGGTCCTGGCACGTTCTCGCCAGATGGCACCGAAGAGGTGGAGCAAGTGCGACTGTTGAGTACTTTCGAGGGTCAGACGCAGGCTTTCATCGGCATCGACGACGCTGACACGCCCTTCCGGGTCTTCACCTTGAGTGAGCCCGCCCGGCTCGTGGTCGACGTGGTCCACAAGTAGCAACTCTCGCCCATACACAAGGTCGCCCACTCGGAACGTCTTCGAGTGGGCGACCTTGTGCGTTGATCGGTTAAGCGTTGGGATTGACCACGATACGGCCCCTCGTCTTGCCAGCTATGATCTCGGCACCGTGGCCTAGCACCTCGCTCATTGGGACGACCGTGGTCAGGTCTTCCAGCAACGCCGTGGGCAGATCGGTGGCCAACCTGGCCCAGGCACGCTCGCGCAGATCGGTGGGAGCTTGCACCGAATCGATGCCCTGCAAGCGCACACCGCGCAAAATGAACGGCATGACGGTGGCGGGCAGGTCCACGCCGCCCGCGAGTCCACAGGCGGTCACGACGCCGCTGTACTTCGTTTGGGCGATGACCTTGGCGAGCATCGTGGAGCCGACCGTGTCGACCGCACCGGCCCACGTCTCGGCTTCCAACGGCTTCGGTGGGCTGGTCATCTCGTCTCGGGCTAGGAAGGCCGAGGCCCCAAGGCTGGCCAGGTAGGCGTGCTGTTCGGGGCGACCGGTGACGGCGGTGACGGCATACCCCAGATTTGCGAGGATCGCGGTGGCGACGCTGCCGACCCCGCCTGCTGCGCCGGTGACCGCGATGGGGCCCCGCTCGGGGGTGACACCGCCGTCTTCGAGCCCCATCACGCACAGCATCGCGGTTAAGCCGGCGGTGCCGATCCCCATGGCCTGCACGGCGCTCATCGCGTCGGGCCGCTTCACGAGCCAGTCGGCGCGGACCCGCTGGCGCTGGGTGTAGCCGCCCCAATAGCGCTCACCGACCGACCAGCCGGTCAAGATCACTGCGTCACCGGGAGCAAAACGATCAGTCTCGCTGGACACGACGGTGCCGGTGAGGTCAATGCCGGGGACCATCGGGAAGGAGCGGATGATGCGAGTTTCCCCGGTCAGGGCCATACCGTCCTTGTAGTTCAACGACGAGTAGTCCACGTCGACGACCACGTCGCCCTCGGGTAGTTCTGAGTCGGTGAGTTGCTCGATGGCGGTACTCTGCCCGTCGTCGGTCGAACGGATGACGAGGGCGTTGAAGGTGTCGCTCATGATGTGCTCCTGAGGGCGTGGGGGATGACGAGGGCGTCGAGGGCCATGCAGCCGTCGGCCGTGACCGACAACGGGTTGACGTCGAGCTCGGCGATCAGATCACCGAGGTCTGCGGCTAGGTCTGAGAGCGCAACCAAAGCGGCCACGACGGAGGCAATATCGACCCCTTGGCGGCCCCTGACACCGTCGAGGATGGGCTTGATAGCGAGTTTGCTGATCATGGTTGAGGCGATCGGGGCATCGATGGGCACCAAGCCCAACTGTCGATCCCCGAGAACTTCGATGAAGATGCCGCCGCCGGCGACCAGCACCATGGACCCGAACTGGGGATCAGAGACGACACCGAGAGCCATCTCGACCGCCGGCAGCATCATGGACGCGACCAGCACCTCCGGGCCTAAGCGGGCGGCCAGATCGGAATAGGCCTCGCTGACCTCCTCGGCATTGGCGAGGTTCAGGATCACTCCACCGGACTCTGACTTATGCAAAATGCCGGGGGCGGCGGTTTTGAGGACAACAGGAAAGCCCAGGTCTTCTGCGGAGGCTAGGGCTTCGGGCTCGCTGACCACCACCGCGTGCGGCATGACGGGCACGCCATAGTCGCTTAGCAGGGTTAAACCCTCGCTCTCGGTGAGCGCCTCTGGCTTGCTTAGGCGTGCACGCCACCGTGCGGTCACCTCTGGCGGGGGCGCGATGGGCGCTGCGATCGTGTTGCGCCGGGTGAAGTCGCGGTAGGCGAGCGCGTGCTTGACCGCCAGCAGTCCCGCCACGGTGCCATCGAGCACAGGCACACCCATGTTGGTCATCCGCTTGGCCAGATCTTGAGATTCAGTGCCGATGTGGTTGGTCAGCATGGCCACGGGTTTGCCGGTGCGCCGGTGCACGCGACGGCAAATCCGAGCGAAGGACTCGTGAAGGTAGAAACCGGAACTGAGATCGGCAACGAAGACACCCATGGCGGTGTCCGGGTCGTCCATCAGCGCCTGCCAGCAACGTTCAAAGATGGTTTGGTAGTCGCGGCCGGTGCCCCACGCATCGAGTGGGTTGATGGGCTCGAGGCCGTGGTCGAGGTGGTCGGCCAACACTTGCGTGGTCTCGTCGTTGACCTGGGCAAACGGCACACCTACGTCGTCCGCGATGTCGAGCATCAGTTCTCGCTCGCCGCCGGAGTCGAAGATTGCGGCGAGTCCACCGCGGGCGGGGCGTCGCGGGTTGGACAGCAACTGCGTGGTCGAGGCTAGCTCGTCGAGGGACTTCACGGACAACACGCCATACCGCTCAAACAGCGTTTGGTATGCCGCGTCGTCGCCGGCAATGGCGCCCGAGTGACTGAGCGCGAGGTGGGCTGCTTCGGGGGTGCGGCCGGCCTTGAGCGCAATCACGGGGATGTCACGCTCCGCGGCTTTGCGCAGCGCCGCGACGAAGCCGGCCGGGTTGCGAACGGTCTCGATGAACAGCGCGATGGCGGTCGTGCTCTTCTGATCTAAGGCGTAATCCATGTAGTCGGACGTGGTGGTCACGAGCTCTTGGCCAGGGGAAATCGCCAAGTTGAAGCGCAACTTCTGGTCGTTCCACAGCAGTGCCGTCAGCACCGAACCAGACTGCGCGATGAAGGTGACGCCGCCTTCGGTCAGCTCGTAGGGGCGGTGGAAGGGCAGGGTGCGAAACCATCGCTCGACGTTGTAGAAGCCCATGCAGTTGCCGCCGACGATCGGCAGATTGGCGGCACGAGCCAGGTCACGGACCCGCTCGCGCAAGGGGTATGCCGGGTCGTCGCCGGTCACCGACAGGCTGCCGGGGATGACGAGGCCGCCGACCCCCAACTCGATGGCGGTCCTGACCTGCTCTTCGATCCCGCCGTTGGCGACTCCTAAAACGGCAAGGTCAGGCACGCTCGGGAGGTCACGCAGGGTGGGGTAGCACGGCAACCCCTCGACCTCGGCATATTTCGGGTTGACGGGGTAGATCGCGCCCGGAAATCGCGCCACCTGCAACTCTAAGATGACGTCGTTGCCCGGCACGTTGGGCATCGTCGAGGCCCCTAACAAGGCTACGGATCGGGGCGCAAGCATGCGCTCAAGCCGGTGAGCGCTGCGCGGTGCTGCAGCTGGCTGTGCTTCACCGTCCATACGTCTCCTTCACGAGTGATGTGGTGCGCGCGGCCAGCGCCTTCTGAGCCTGGTCGCAGATGACGCTGAGGTGATCCACCTGCGCTTGTACGGTGCTCCTCGCTGCACCGGCGTCCTGATCGAAAATCGCCTTCAGGAGCTGACGCTGGAGGGCGAGCACATCAACTCGGCGGCGGAGCCGGTTGATGATGAGGTTGGTGCTTGGGTGCAGGGCTTCGAGGGCGAAGACCATGACGTAGTCCAAGACGGGGTTGTGCGCGGCTCGCACGATGGCGCGGTGGAAGGCCACGTCGGCCTCGCAGAACTGCTCGTCGCTCAACTCTTCCCTCTCCTGGGTCGCGATGATCTCGCCCAAGTCAACGAGGTCGTCATGGGTGCGACGGGCCGCGGCCAGGGTTGCGCACTCGGCCTCCAACAATCGACGGCTTTCGGCGACATCGGTAAGGGTGAAGATCTGATGGCTGACCAGCAGGGTGGCCGTCGTGCGAAGGTCGGTCCGGACTTGCTCGTCGGTAGGCACGCTCACGAAGTTGCCTCCGCTGACGCCGCGCTTGGAACGGATGAGGTTTTTAGCGGCAAGGCGTTTCAGGGCTTCGCGGATGGTGGGTCGCGAGACGCCGAACGAGTCGGCCAAGTCGGACTCGGTCGGTAGGCGCTGATCGAGGGTGAGTTCGCCGCTCAAAATTTGCGCGCGAATGGCCTCGGCGATCTGATCAGGGAGGCTGCTCGCATCGCTGGCGAACTGGGCTGACACAAGCGTGAGCCTGCCACTGGTACAGCGTTTCCGTCAATAGGTCAGATCTATTCACCTTGAGGCTTCGAGGGTTGACGGAGAAATGAAGCAAAGATGATGCAGGCGTGATGCAGCAATGCGCACCACGGTTGTTCTGCCCCCATCGGTGCACAGACGTGCGCTGGACATGGCTCAGCGCCAACACCGTTCACCATCTGCAGTCGTTGCTGATTTGACGCTCAAAGGCCTCGCGCAGGTGGACGACCCTGTCATTTTCTCGGTCGATCAACACTCAGGTTTGCCCGTCTTGTCGCTTGGCCGGACGCTTGGCTCTCACGAGGTGGCAGACCTGCTGGACGAGGAGTGACGCGATATCTGCTGGATGCGAACGTGCTGATCGCTCTGGTCGTTGCTGAGCACGAGCATCATCAGGCGGCGAGCATATGGTTCGCCGACGTTGACGAGTTTTTAGTGTGTCCCATCGTCGAAGGGGCGCTTGTACGCACGTTACTGCGCCTTGGTGAGTCTGGTCACACGGCGCAACGATTGCTTTGTGATGTGCGCGCAGACGCGAGGTGCACCTTCGTGCCGGACTCGATTTCATATGGCGAATTTGATCTTGCTGGGCTTCGGGACCATCGCCAGGCCACCGATGCCTACCTTGTCGGCTTGGCGGCGGGCAACGACTCGCTTCTGGTCACTTTTGACCGTGCTTTGGCAGATCGGAATCAGTCGTCGTCGCTTTTGCTTTGGGTGAAGTCGGCTTAGCCTGAAGGGTCGCTGGAAACAATGACGAGAGGCTTTGCTAGTTTTCGCTAATGCAGGCAGGTGACGTAAACGTGGAGCACGCAGACGTTCTGGTTGTCGGGGGAGGCAACGCTGGCATTGCGCTCGCGGCTCGGCTGCGCAACGCCGGAGTCGAGGACATCGCGATCATCGAGCCCAAGGTCACGCACCACTTCCGGCCGCTGCTGTCCTACGTAGGTGCGGGGCTCTCAAGCACTAAAGAACTGAGTCGCCGTCAGGAGTCGGTGATGCCCGCTGGTGTCCGATGGATTCAAGATGCGACGGCCACCGTCGACACAGAACGCCGTTTCGTAACGTTGGCGAGCGGTACAGGCGTGACCTACCGCGACGTGGTGCTGACCCCAGGGTCGGAGCCTGACTGGGATGCAGTGCCGGGGTCCGCCCAGGCGATGCTCAGTCCATCCGCATCGACCAACTACGTGGTCGACCTCGCACCTAAGACGTGGGAGTTGATCAAGGCTCTGCGCAAGGGCCGGGCAGTCTTCAGCCTTCCCGATGGCCCTGCGCCCTGCCCCGGTGCTGGGCAGAAGATCCTCTATATGGCGTGTGATTACTGGCGCTCGCAGGGAGTGCTCGACGACATCGATGTCACCCTGGTCACCCCGGATGCCGACATTTCCGAGAACAGCCACATCGCCTCCCGGCTGCATGTGTGGGCCCGGCGATACGGCATACGGGTGCTTGCCTCCAGTCGCGTCGAACAGGTCGACGCCACTGCGCAGACCCTGAAGGTCACCGGCCCCGATGGGACCACCACGGTGCAGTACGACTTCTGGCATCTGACCCCCACACACAAAGCGCAGCCCTGGATCGCGGCGGCAGGTCTGAGCTCAATGCAAGCAGCCGGGTATGTCGACGTGGACCCGCTCACGCTTCGTCACCGGCGCATACCAAGCGTCTGGGCTTGCGGTGACACTGCCGAAACGGGGGCCAGTCGATCCGGCGGCGGGCTGCGCGAACAGACTGAGGTGCTGGCCAAAAACCTCATGTCGGCTCGCGAGGGCGAGGAGTTGGCCGAGAAGTACAGCGGCTACTCGGTCTGCCCGTACACGGTGTCGCGTTCGCAGGTGCTGTTTTTCGAGTTTGACCGCGCTCGCGCGCTGAAGCCGTCTTTTCCGGTGATGTGGCGGCGAGCGTCCCGGCTCCTCTTCATCGGGGATCGGCGAGTCTTGCCGCTGATCTATTGGCACCAGATCCTCAAGGGCAAATAGAGACGTTCTCCTTCAGACCGCTAAGCGCCAGACCAGCCAACGAGCTTAGTTAGCTCCGCCTAAGACCGTTCGACGTGAAACCGAATACGCCCCAATGTTTTTTACCGTCGAAACACGCGGGCCGGTCAGCGGGTCCACGCGTTCGAAATCTCGGGTGACCCGACCGCGTGATCTGAACCGGAGCGTGGTAGGCAAGGGCCGTGAAGGTCATTGATCGGCTGGACCGATTCCAGCGTAAGCATCGGATTGTGGGATACCCGCTGGCCGTGATCTACAAGTTTTTCGACGACCAGGGCAACTACTTGGCGATGACCATTACCTACAACGCGTTTGTGGCCATCTTTCCGCTCTTGCTGATCTCCTCGTCAGTGCTGGGGTTCGTCCTTCAAGGCAACACGGACCTTCAAGAAGACGTATTGGCGTCCGCGCTCGCTGAGTTACCGATCATCGGAACTCAACTCTCGACGCCCCAGGGTATGCAGGGAAGTCTCAGTGGAGCCATCGCTGGCGGGACGATCGCGTTGTATGGCGTTTTGGGACTGGGGCAGACACTTCAGAACGCGGTCAACGTGGGCTGGTCCGTTCCTCGAAACAGCCGTCGTAACCCAGTCAAGAGTCGGCTGTGGAGCGCGCTCCTCTTCTCCTTGGCGGGCGTCTTGGTGCTGACGGTGTCCCTGTTGACGGTCTCCGTTGGAACGGCGATGGGACAGATGCCAACGTTCGCGTACGGGCTCGGTTGGCTCGTTCAGGGAGTTTCCTTGGTGTTGAGCGTTGCGGGCTCGGCCATGCTGCTGAGGTGGGCCGCGCCGACGAGAGCCCCGTTGCGGTATGCGGTGCCCGGCGCCGTTTTCATCGTTGCGCTGTGGCTTGTCGTGCAGCAATTTGGTGGCCTCTATGTGGAGCGGGTGCTGAGGCGGGTGGACGACGTGAGTGCGGTTTTCGCCCTGAGTCTGGGGCTCATCGGTCTGCTGTACGTGACTGCGATCGTTATCGTCCTAGGCATCGAGGTCAACGTCGTGCTGGCCAAGGATCTATATCCCCGGGCTCTGTTGACGCCGTTCACCGATCAGGTCGACCTCACCGACGCAGACCGTCGCGCTTACACGTTGTATGCGCAGGCGCAACGGCATAAGGGGTTCGAATCGGTGGACGTAGATTTCGGTAACCATTGACAGGTGACTAAACGGTCACCTATTGTCGCGGTATGCAGGACGATGAGGTGTTCAAGGCGCTAGCCGACCCAACGCGGCGGTTGCTCCTGGATGCTTTGTTCACTCGAGAAGGCCGCAGCCTCGGGGACCTCGAACTGGTGGTTGCCGAGCAGGTGCAGATGACGCGGTTTGGTGTCTCGAAGCACCTGAGGTTGCTGGAATCGGCCGGGCTCGTGCTCACCCGCAGGCAGGGTCGCGAGAAATTGCACTACCTCAACCCCGTCCCGATTCAGCTGATCCATGAGCGGTGGATCAGCAAATACGCCCAGCGCCGCGTCACGGCGCTCACCGAGCTCAAACGCAATCTGGAGGACCAATCATGAGCGACACGACCATCGACACGATGACCGAGCAGGCGTCCGACGTCGCCCCCGAGGTCCAGATGTTCTCGATCTATATCGACGCACCCGCCCAACGGATCTGGGATGCCATCACCACTGCGGAATGGAGTACGCGCTTCGGCTACGGCACCACCCTCGAGATGGACCTCACACCAGGCGGCGCCATCCGCGACTTCGCTAGCCCTGAGATGAAAGAGATGGGCTTGCCTGAGGTGATCGGCACCGGCACGGTGACCGAGCTCGATCCGCCGCATCGGCTGGTGTACACGTGGTCCGTTGAGTGGCAGGACGAGCCGGACACGACGCTGACGTACGAGATCACCGAGTTCCCCGGTGGACCGTGTCAGTTGACCCTGACCCACGATTGCACTGGAGCGCCCGTGACCGCGAAGGACGTGCGTGGTGGGGGAGACATCGGTGCCGGGGGCGGAGGTTGGCCGTGGGTGCTCAGCAGCCTCAAGACGGTGCTGGAGACCGACCGACCCATGACTGGTGCGGGCGCCTGAGCCGGCCCACTGGACCCTGCAGGCGTGTCGGCGTGTTCACACTCATGCAGGGTCTAGCGCGTGGCGTGGACGTGCTCGATGACTCCGAGTTTGTGGCGCTCGGTCTCGGCGACCTCGACGCCAAACTCGTGCAGGATACGCAGTGGTCTGCGGGCGAAGTGCTCACCGTGAAGAGGGGCGCTCACGAGGTCAGCCGTGCGTTGAATCAGGCGAAGCGGCAGAGACGATGAGACCACATGATCGGCCAAGATCAGCCGCCCGCCGGGTCGCAGTACGCGCAGCAACTCGCTGATGGCACCCCGATCATCCGGTATGCAGCACAGCGCGAACGTGGACACGACCGAGTCGAACGTCTCGTCGGGAAACGGCAGCGTAGCCGCATCAGCCTGCTGCACGGTGACCTTTCGTGCCTCGACGTCGGCACGCTGTCGGGCTAGGTCGAGCATCTCCGCGCTCCAGTCGATGCCGGTCAAGGCGACCTGGGCGGGATAGTGCGCGAGGTTGGCGCCGGTCCCGATGCCCACTTCCAGCGTCCGACCACTAGCGCGACTGCATACCCACGCACGACTGTGCGGAAACATGCGGCGCTCGACCCCGTTCATCTTGCGGTCGTACGTCGAGGCTTCAGAGTCCCAGTGGCGGACGAACTTATGCTGCGCGGTCATCAGATGCCCAGTCTCTCGCTCCAGACCAGCCACAACAGGGACACTGAGGGGTATGTCGTCGCCGCGCCGCTCCCGTCGCCGTACCTTTGGGCTCATGG
>JBBQNO010000003.1:0-78333 GCA_038330045.1 Actinomycetales bacterium
GGACCGGCAACGGGCACCCATGAGTAGGCCCAGTCGCTTGAGCCCTTGCCTGGGATGGGTAGGACAAAGTGAGCGATACGTGGACCGAGGTCACGGGCCGGGTTGATGGCGTATCCGGTGGGGCCACCGAGGCTGGCACCAATACCAACAACCAGCATCGCCACGGCCAGCGGGCCGAGCTCGTTCGGGGCGTTGCCGAAGGCTAAAATGGTGAAGACCAAGACAAAGGTGCCGATCACCTCGGTGACGAAGTTCCAGCCGTAGTTGCGGATCTCCGGACCCGTGGAGAAGACACCCAACTTCACAGCGGGGTCGGCGTCCTCGTCGAAGTGCTTCTTGTACGCAGCCCAGGCGAGCACAGCACCGATGAAGGCACCAAGCATCTGCGCCGCGATGTAAACCAACGTGTTGACGAAGTTGATCTCCAGTGCAGTGTCGCCGCCGAAGTTCTCGGCACCGTTGGCAATGAGACCAATGGTGACCGCCGGGTTAATGTGCGCGCCAGACTTAAAGGCGACGAACACACCCGCGAAAACGCCGAGGCCCCAACCAAAGTTGATCAACAGCCAGCCGCCGTTGAAACCCTTGTTCTTGGGAAGGATGGCGTTAGCCACCACACCACAACCGAGCAGCAACAGCATGGCTGTGCCCATTACTTCGAGAAGAAATACTTCTCCCATGAAACCGTCTCCAATCTCGTCCTACGTGAGGGCGGAGGCAAACGCCACCGCTAATAGTGCTGTGTGCCGACTTGTCAGCCGACCGGTTGCAGGGTCGTCGGATCACCGGCAAACCCGCGCACCTCGGATGCGGAAGCATCGTCAGGCTGCTCCGCCGCAAGCTCCTCAGCTTTCGCCTGCTCGCGGTACGACGTGATTTCGGCCTCCTCTTTGGCGCTGTCCCAGCCCAAGACGTCTGCGGCAATCGCCGCAATCTCTGGAAGAGCGCCCACTCCCTTGTGCTTGGTCTCGTAGATGAGGCGCGTGCGGCGCATCATCAAGTCCTCCATATGCAAAACACCTTCATGGCTACATGCGTATGCGATCTCCGCGCGCAAGTAAGCCGGCGCTTCGGCGAGCGGCTCGGCCAACGATGGGTCAGCCTCGATCAGGTCAAGCAACTCGAACATCATCGATCCGTAGCGGTGCATGAGGTGGTCGACCATCATGTCGCTCCACCCGAACTTCTTCTGCAACGCCGGCATCGAACGGCGTGTCGCGGCCTCACCGACGGCACCCATCAGTGGGATCTCGTCGGTGATGCACGGCAGGTCGTTGGCACGGTCGCCGATGGCGAAGTCGACGGCGTCCTTGGCCATGACGCGGTATGTCGTCAGCTTGCCGCCGCCGATGACCGTCAGGCCGGGTATGGGGCTCGCGACCGTGTGCTCGCGGCTGACCTTGGACGATCCCGTGCCCTTCTTGGTGCCGGGCTGCAACAACGGACGAAGGCCTGCATACCAGCCGATGATGTCGTCACGAGTCAACGTCGTGGTCAACACGGCGTTGGCGTGCTCCAACACGTAGTCGATGTCGGCGGAGGTGGCTACCGGGTGCAGGCGGTCCTCTTCCCACGGGGTGTCGGTGGTGCCGACAATCCAGTAGCGCGACCACGGCACGAAGAACAACACCGACGTCTCGGTCTGAATCAACACCCCTGAGGTGCCCTTGAGGCGCTCACGGGGGATGACGATGTGAATGCCCTTAGAGGCCAAGACGTTGAGGCCACCGTCGGTGTCGGCGAGATCGCCCACATCGTCGGTCCACACGCCGGTGCAGTTGATGATGTGCTTGGCGCGAGCGGTGATCTGCTCGCCGGTCTCGAGGTCTTGCAGCACGGCGCCGTTGGCGCGACCGCTGCTGTCCTTGGTGATCTCGACCACCTGGGTGCGGCTTGCGGCCTCTGCGCCGTACGACGCGGCTGTACGGACCAAGGTCAGCACGAGACGGGCGTCATCGACCGTCGCGTCGTAGTACTCGACGGCACCGATGGCCTGGTCGGGCTTGAACTCCGGGAACTTCTTGGCGAGCCCCTTGTGTGAGCGGTGGCGGTGGATCGGCAAGGCGCGCTTGCCGGGCATGACGTTGGCCAGGGCGTCGTATAACGTGACGCCGGCACCGTAGTAGGCGCGCTGCCATACGCGGTGCTCAAGGGGGATGAGGAACGGCATGGCCTTGACGAGGTGGGGAGCCAACTTGGTGAGCAACAGCCCACGCTCAGTCAGCGCCTCGTGCACGAGCTTGAAGTCAAGCATCTGCAAATAGCGCAGACCACCGTGCACCAACTTCGTGGACCACTGCGACGTGCCCGAGGCCCAGTCTTGGGAGTCAACGATGGCGGTGCTCAGGCCTCGGGTGGTTGCGTCCAGAGCCACTCCTGCCCCGGTTACGCCACCGCCGATCTCCAAAACGTCGAGCTCCTGGCCCTCTTCGGCGCTGCGCTTGAGATGATCGAGTGTTTCTTGGCGTGACTGTGCTGTGAGTGCTGTTGTCTTCACTTAAGTCCTCCATCGGGTGGATCGATCTTGCTGGTTCAAAGCCCGTTTGGCAAGGGTTTTCTCTTACGATGCCTAGTAATGTAGTGGCCACCGCGTGTCGACACTAGCCGGGGTCTGCGGCAGGCTGAGCCCATGTTGCGAAGCGCCGGGGCAGCCAAGACTCTCGGCGTGGCTGATCTGGAATGGGCCCTGTCGGTATGTGGCCAAGACCCTGTCATGAACGTGTTCGTGGCGGCGCGGCTGCTTGAAGGGGGCCTGGGCGACGGGCGCACTGCCGCTTTCGGGCACAGCCGGGGCAGGTCGGCGTCCATGTGTTGGTCGTCCGCCAATGTGGTACCCGTCGGCGGTGACAAGCGCGCTGTGGCCGCGCTGACGGAGCGGGTGACCAAACGGCGCAGATTTGCTTCGTCGGTCTTCGGTCCGGCCGATCAGGTGCATCAGATGTGGGAGGCCCTGGAAGACAGTTGGGGCCCCGCGAGGGCGATTCGGCACGAGCAGCCGGTCTTGACCATGCGGACGTTGCCGTCGACCAACGGCACCCGACTAGACCCCAGCGTCCGATTGGCTCGCACCGACGAGCTCGACATCGTCGTCCCGGCGGCTGAGGCGATGTTTACCGAAGAGATTGGCTACCCGCCCTACCGTGGGTCCGGATCGGCATACCGGGCCTCGGTTGCGAGGTTGCTGCAGCGCCAACACACCTTGGTACGAGTCGAGGACAATCAGGTTGTTTTCAAAGCCGACGTGGGGTCAGTGGCCATGGGCGTCGGCCAAATCCAGGGGGTCTGGGTTCATCCCAGTCGCCGAGGTCAGGGGCTCGCCGCGCCGGCCATGGCAGCAGTGCTCGAGCACGCCATTCGACACATAGCGCCCACAGTGACGCTCTACGTCAACGACTACAACGTCCCTGCTTTGGCGACCTACCAGCGGGTAGGCATGAAGCAAACTGGCATGTTTGCCACGGTGCTTCTCTAGAGCAGGCGTAGCCAGAGCCACGGCGAGATGTGGAGCCGCTGATTAAGATGCGGGAGATGGTCTACGACATTGACGCAGTGCGGTCACAGTTCCCTGCTCTACGTGGTGGCACGGTCTTCTTCGACGGGCCGGGCGGCACCCAAACACCCGCAAAGGTGGCCGCCGCGATTTCGGCGGCGATGGTGGCAGGGTTGTCGAACAGGGACCGAGGCACCGCAACCGGGCGGCGAGCAGACGACATCGTCGTGGCTTCCCGAGAGGCCATCGGTGATCTCGTGGCCTCCGATCCACGAGGTGTGGTCTTCGGCCGCAGCATGACCGCACTCACCTACGACCTTGCGCGCACGCTTGCCAAAGAGTGGGTGCCCGGCGATGAGGTCGTCGTCAGTTCCCTAGATCACGACGCGAACATCCGTCCGTGGGTTCACGCCGCTGAGGCAGTAGGGGCCGTCGTGCGTTGGGCGCACTTCGATCCGGCCACCGCCGAGCTGAGCGTCGATGCGGTGCGTGAGCACCTGGGGGAGCGCACCAAAGTGGTCGCGGTCACCGCGGCCTCCAACGTGCTGGGCACACGGCCGGACATCGCCGGGATAGCCCGCGCCGCCCACGAGGTGGGAGCGCTGATGCATGTTGATGCGGTGCACCTCGCTCCGCACGCCCTGCTGGATCGGGAAGCCCTGGGCGCGGACTTCCTGGTCTGCTCGCCGTACAAATTCTTCGGCCCGCACTGCGGCGTCCAGGTAACGGCCCCGGCTCTCCTAGAGACCCTGCGCCCCGACAAACTCGACCCCTCACCGACGGCAGTGCCCGAGCGGTTCGAACAAGGCACGTTGCCGTACGAGTTGCTGGCCGGGGTCAGCGCGGCCGTAGAGGCGGTTGCCAACCTGGACGCGCGGGCTACGGGGTCTCGTCGAGAGCGCTTGACGGCGTCGTTCGCGGCAACGGATGAGCACGAGTCTGCGTTGCTGCGTGACCTCGAGGCTGGTCTGCGACAGATCGACGGTATGCAGATCTTCTCGTTGGCCGCCCACCGCACCCCGACCCTGTTCCTGCAGATCGAAGGCGTGAGTTCAGTCGATCTGAGTCGCGACCTCGCGGCCCTCGACATCAACGCTCCGAGCAGCAATTTCTACGCCCTGGAGGCGTCTCGACGGCTCGGGCTGGGCGATGCCGGAGCACTACGCGTGGGCCTGGCGGCCTACACCAATCATGAGGATGTGCAACGACTGATCGGTGGTCTGAGCGAGGCAGTGACGTCGTTGAGGTAGGCCGAGTCGTCAGATGGGCGGCCATGACCGGGATATCCTCGCCAATGCTGTGCCCAGCCGTGCGCGCCTATCGGTGCGTGCGGCCCCACCCCATCTCTAGGAGCGCTTTCGATGGCCCTGCGTATGTCGACTCTCTTCCTGCGCACGTTGCGCGAGGACCCGGCCGATGCGGAACTGCCCGGTCACAAGCTGCTCATCCGCGCCGGCTACGTGCGCCGGGCGGCGCCGGGGGTCTACACGTGGTTGCCGCTGGGGTTGCGCGTGCTGCGCAATGTCGAAGCGGTGGTCCGCGAAGGGATGAACGCCATCGGTGGGCAGGAAGTGCGCTTCCCGGCACTGCTGCCGCGCGAGCCCTACGAAGCCACCGGGCGATGGACCGAATACGGCGACAACCTTTTCCGGCTGACCGACCGCAAGGGCGTGGACATGCTGCTCGGTCCGACGCACGAGGAAATGTTTACCCTCGCCGTCAAAGACATGTTCTCCTCCTATAAGGAGTTGCCGCTGACGCTCTATCAGATCCAGATCAAGTACCGCGACGAGGCACGTCCTCGCGCTGGCTTGCTGCGGGGACGTGAGTTCACGATGAAGGATTCGTACTCCTTCGACGTGGACGACGCCGGCCTGGAGGCCGCCTACCAACGCCACCGAGCGGCATACATCTCGCTGTTTGATCGCCTTGGTTTCGACTACGTCATCGTGCACGCCGACTCCGGTGCCATGGGCGGCTCGGCCAGCGAGGAGTTCTTGGCGATCAGCAAGCACGGTGAAGACACCTTTGTGCGCTGCAAAGCGACCGGGTATGCCGCGAACGTCGAGGCCGTGAAGGTGCCCTCCGCACCCCCAGTCGACGCTTCGGCGACTCCGCTTGCGCAGGTGCACGACACCCCCGACACCCCCACTATTGCCACCCTGGTGGCCGCCGCTAACGCGACTCAGCCTCGACCCGACGGTCGGCCTTGGGATGCCCGCGACACGCTCAAGAACGTCATGGTGATGCTGGCTCACCCCGACGGCACGCGTGAGCCGCTGGCCATTGGCGTGCCGGGGGACCGTGAGGTCGATGCCAAGCGTCTGGCCGCAGCCGTTGCCCCCGCCGACGTCGAGCCCTTCGAGGAGAAGGATTTCGCGAAGAACCCCAGCCTGACCAAGGGCTACATTGGCCCCGGAGTGCTCGGCGAGGAGAAGGCTTCCGGCATCCGCTACCTCCTGGACCCGATGATTGCGCAGGGGTCAGCGTGGGTGACTGGTGCCGACGTGCATGGTCAACACGTCTTCAACCTGGTGCATGGCCGCGATTTCACCGCTGACGGCGTGATCCAGGCCGCCGAGATCCTCGACGGCGACCCCAGCCCCGATGGTGGCGGGACACTCACGCTGGCGCGGGGTATCGAGATGGGTCACATCTTCCAACTGGGTCGCAAGTATGCCGAGGCGTTGGGTTTGAAAGTACTGGACGAGAACGGCAAACTCGTCACCGTCACAATGGGCTCCTACGGCGTGGGCGTCACCCGTGCGGTGGCCGCCGTAGCGGAAGCGACCTGTGACGACATCGGCTTGGTCTGGCCGCGTGAATTGGCCCCGGCAGACGTACACATCGTGGCCACGGGCAAGGATCAGGCCGTCTTCGAGGCCGCTGAATCTCTGGTCGCACAACTCGAGGCCGATGGTGTCGAGGTGATCTTCGACGACCGGCACAAGGTGTCGCCCGGTGTGAAGTTCAAGGACGCCGAATTGCTGGGTGTGCCGACGATCGTGGTCATCGGTCGCGGGCTCGCCGATGGCGTCATCGAGATCAAAGACCGGCGGACGGGTGAGCGCCGCGAGGTCGCTGTCGATGCTGCCGCGGCGCAGGTCCAGGCCGAAATGCGCGGGCTGGCGCAGCCTTGACGACACCCGTTCGGGCCGTCGTCTTCGACTGGGGCGGCACCTTAACGCCGTGGCACACGGTTGATGTCCCGGCGATCTGGCGGCGGACGTATGCGGACTATGCCCATCCTGACGACGAGGTGGCGGCCGCGACGTTGGCGCAGGTCTTGACCGAGGTGGATGCAGCAGCCTGGGCGGCCGGTCGCACCGAGCACCGCAGCGCGCGGCTCGCCGATATTTTGGCGGAGGCAGCGGGTCAGGCTGGCCTCACGCTGGACCAACTCGACACCGCGGCTGCTCGTGGTGCCTACGAAGCGTCGTGGGCACCTCATACGATCACGGGCCCATCCGTCCTTCCGCTGTGGACGTGGTTGCGTCAGCGTGGAATTGCTGTGGGTGTGCTGTCCAACACCATCTGGACCCGGGACTATCACCGTGAGATTTTTGATCGCGACGGAGTGCTCCATCTGATCGAAGCAGACGTCTACTCCAGCGAGATCGACTACGCCAAGCCGCACGCGCAGGCCTTCGTGCTGGCCGCAACCGCGATCGGGATCGACCCCACCGAGTGCGTGTATGTAGGCGACCGGCTGTACGAAGACGTGTGGGGGCCGCAGCAGGTGGGTATGAGATCGATCCACGTGCCCCACAGCACCATCCCGGCAGCGCAACTCGTTGACACGGACGCCACCCCCGATGCGGTGGCTTATGACTTGGCCGACGTGGCGGGCATCGTGACCCGCTGGATGGCGCAGGCACCCAGCGCCGCTGGCGCGCGGTGATCAACGAGCTGTCGATCTCGCTGCTGATCTTCCTCGTCCTCGCCGGATTCACGGCCGGCTGGATCGACGCGGTGGTCGGCGGCGGTGGTCTCATTCAACTTCCCGCGCTGCTTTTGGGCTTTCCAGGAGTCAGCCCGGTGCAGATCTTAGCGACCAACAAGTTGGCGTCGATCTGTGGCACGACCACGAGTTCGATCACCTACTTTCGCCGGGTGCGACCCGACCTCAAGACCGCACTGCCGTTGGCAGCAGCGGCGTTTGTAGGCAGTGCCTGTGGAGCCCTGTTGGCGAGCCAGATCCCGAAGGCCGCGTTCAACCCCATCATTTTGGTGGTGCTCATCGCGGTGGGTGCCTACACCTTGCTGAAGCCCAACGTGGGCTCGATCCCGTCGCTGCGGTTCACCGGTCGTGCCCACTACATCCTTGCCGCCGCGGTCGGCTTCTTCATCGGAATCTACGACGGGGCGTTAGGCCCAGGAACGGGTTCGTTCTTGGTGTTCGCGCTGGTCGGGTTGCTTGGCTACGGCTTCTTGCAGGCCAGCGCAAAAGCCAAAATTGCCAACTTCGCCACCAACCTCGCGGCCCTGCTGGTGTTCATCCCGCAAGGGGCCGTCATGTGGCAGATCGGACTGCTCATGGGGGCGGCCAACGTGGCCGGTGGGTACGTTGGGGCGCGCACCGCCGTGGCCAAGGGGAGCGCCTTTGTGCGGGTGGTGTTCGTCGTCGTGGTCGGCGCCTTCATCGTCAAGATCGGCTACGACACTGCCAAGCAGTTTCTCTAGGGCTTAAGAATCTCGGGATCGCACGTCCCAAGCGAAGTCAGCGTCTCCTGCGTGCGACGGGCGGTCTCGGGAAAGTGGTCCGGGCCGACCGGCTCGATGACGTGGCCGTTGAGATTGACGCGAGTGGGCTGCACGGCCAAGGACGACGTCACCTCACCGTCACCGCGCAGCGTCAGGGTGACCTCGGCGACCATGCCTTCTTGGGTCTCGACCCGCAGCCGCGAGTCCACGTCGGGGGACTGGTTAGACAGGCTGTTGCCCAACCCGTAGAGCGCAAACCGATTGTTAATCTCCTCGCAGGCCTGTGGCACGTGCACGTGCGTGCCAAGGATCAGGTCCACCTCGCCGGACTCCAACAACTCGTCGGCGATCTTTGTCTGTGCGTCGGTGGGTGCCGTGTTGTATTCCTGGCCCCAGTGCATGCTGACCACCACCAGCTCGGCACCGTCGCCCCGAGCCTCTTCGGCATCGCTGAGGATGCCTTCGCTTCCAGCCAGCGGCCACAACGACGGGGCCATCCACGGGGCGAACGAAGGGACATCGGTGTTGGGCTCGGACGCGTTGGGGAAGGTGTAGGTGTAGGCGAGGTGTGCCACCTTTATGCCCTCGACGTCGAACATCTGCTGCTCACCGGCGCGGTCCTCGTAGCCCGTCGGCCCGGCATACCCCAGGCCCGCGTCGGTCAAGACATCCTCGGTATCGGTAAGACCGCTGAGGCCTTGATCAATGGTGTGGTTCGAGGCGAAGTCGCAGCCGTCGTAGCCGGCGGAGGCGAGGTTGGCGGCGAGTTCTCGGGGGCTGGAAAAGATCAGCACCCTTGGCTGAGTGATAGTGGTGTTGTCGGCCGATATCGGCGTCTCCATGTGACACAACGCCAGGTCGGCCGAGGAGATGAGCGGCTCGATCTCGGCAAACATGGGGCCGAAGTCGTAGTCTTCACCCGAGCCGGCATTTGCCTTGGCATTCGCGACGACCGACGCGTGCGGCAGCACATCGCCAGTGGCCGCGATGGTGATGCTGCGATCGGCTAGAGTTTCGGTAGTGGCGGCTGCTTCATCGGTCGTCGCCTCCGCGGTGGCCTCGCGATCCACGGCGGACTCCGGGCTCGCCGGGGCCTGAGAATCGCTGCCGTCGGGAGAGTCTGAGGGTTCATCGCCTCCACCGCAGGCTGCGAGCATCAGGCTGAGCGATACAGCCACTCCTGTGGCCGCTCGGGCCCTGGGACGTGCAGACGATGTCATCTGTGCAGATTAGTCCTTGCGACGCAGCATTGCCGAGAGCGCGCCGGGGTCGTTGGTGGGTTGCTGACACACCGTCCCCGAGCAGAGGTATGCCGTGTCGCTGCCCCCAAGCGTGGGTCGCTGCGTCAACACCGGCACCCCCGCCGCATCGTCCGGCTTTGCGCTCAACACCATCGTGCCGGGGCCGGAGGTCCGTGAGGCGGCCTGCAACGTTCCGTCTGCACTCGCGATGGCAAGCACCGTAGGGCCGCTGGTCGCATCTTCGGCAGCGGCTAACGCCCACCCGGCAAAACGCGGTGCGCGAGCAGCAATCGTGCCCATCGGTTCCAGCGCCGCGCGCCCCTGGGTCAGGTGCTGCGCTGACCCTGCCATTGCGCCGTAGCGCAGGAAGGCCCCAGCGAGCGCCGACTGCCCGCACGGCTCGGCGTTGTCTGCGCGTGAGCGGGGGCGCATCACAAGGTCGTGCACGTCGTTAGCGCTATCACTAAAAGCGAGCGTCTCGGTGCCATGGTGATTGGGACGCTCAGTGTGATCGCGGCCGGGAGAGTCGGCAAACACCTCAAGCGCTACGTCGAGTACCCATCGCGCCGAGTCCAACCAGCGTGGGTCGGCTGTCGCCGCGTGCAACGCCAACAGTCCTTCGGCCAGAGCGCCGTAGTCCTCGGACACCCCGGCGGCCTCGCCTACCGCGCCGTCCCTGGAGCTGCGCCGCAGTCGACCGTCCACGACGTGGGTGCCCAGCAATAGGTCGGCGCACCGGGCCGCGAGGTCGATCCAATCGGGCTCGTTAAAGAACCAGCCAGCCCGAGCCAGCGAGGCGATAAGCCAGCCGTTCCACGCGGTCACCACTTTGTCGTCCCGACCGGGCTGCGGCCGCAATGTCCGGTGCACGTCCATCCGCTCCCGGATATCGGCAAACCACCGCTCGTCGTCGGGGTCCCTAGGACGTTGCAACGTCGAGGTGCCGTGCTCGAAGGTGCCGTCTTCGGTGACGACGAAGAACTCAGCCGCGCGAGCCCCGTCTTCGTCTCCGAGCAGACCTTTCAGCTGCGCCGGGGTCCACACATACGTCAGCCCCTCGACGCCGTCGGTGTCGGCGTCCAGGGACGCAGCAAAACCTGCTTGCTCGGTCCACATCTCGCGGACCAGCCAGTCGACGCATTCACGCACGACTCGGGAGGCCAAGTCGTAGTCCCCAGTGTGATCCGTGTCGCCCGCGTGTTCCTCGCTTTGGCTGACTCTGGCCAGGTCGGTGTACGCCCCAAGCAATAGCGCATTGTCGTAGAGCATCTTCTCGAAGTGGGGCACCACCCATGCGGAGTCCACGGCATACCTGGCGAAGCCGCCGCTGATCTGGTCGTAGGTGCCCGATCGAGCCATGGCTCGGCAGGTAACGCGTGCCATGTCGTCGCTGCGCGCATCGGCCGTGCGGTGGGCATGCCGTAGAAGGAACGACAACACCATCGACGGTGGGAACTTCGGTGCCCCACCAAAGCCACCGTTCCGGCTGTCGAACTCACTGCTGAGGGTGGCGACCGCAGAGTCCAGCGTGTCGGCAGTGATCGCTTCGCTCGACTCGGATGCGAGGGTGGCCTCCGAGAGGGCGGCAACGATGTTGGCGCCGCCGGTTCGGACCTCGTCTTCGCGCTCGGTCCAGGTCGTGGCGGCCGAACTCAGCAAATGCAAGAGCTGCCCTTTGGGTAGGTAGGTGCCGCACCAAAACGGCTCACCTTCGGGGGTCAGCAAGGCAGTCGTCGGCCATCCACCGTGGCCAGTCATGGCGGTGGTCGCCTGCAGATAGACGGCGTCAACGTCGGGGCGTTCTTCGCGGTCGACCTTGATCGCGACGAAGTCGGCGTTGACGGCGGCCGCCACCCCCTCATCCTCGAACGATTCGTGTGCCATGACGTGGCACCAGTGACACGCGGCATACCCCACCGAAAGCAGCACGGGCACGTTGCGCTCGCGTGCCTGAGCAAACGCTTCGTCGGTCCACGGCCACCAGTCGACCGGGTTGTCTGCGTGTTGAAGCAGGTAGGGGGAGGTCGAACGCGCCAACCGATTGCTCACCGATGCCTCCTCGACCGCACTGGGTTGCAATGCGCGAATAACGACCTTTGCGTACCTGACAATCACCTCGACCGCACCGGCTGCGAGCGATCTGGGATACCTGCTGCATAAACACCCGGACAGCGCCCCATCCTTGGACATGTCCGGTGGCGTGGCTCACGTGTTCTATCCGGAGTCATCATCGCAGCGATGCACCGTGGCGCTGAGGCTGGAGGTCGATCCGATTGCGTTTATCCGGCGGCGCAGCGGTGTCGCGAGCGACTTCGCGTTGGGACAATACGTTAACGACCGTCCGTATGCTGCGTCCTCGCTACTGTCGGTCGCGCTCGGCAAAGTCTTTCGAACCGCGCTCAGTGGCCGCCGACCCGGAATTCGTGCGGCCAAGTCGTCGGGGTGTGGTCGCCACCGATGACCCAGCCTGGTCCGCCGCAGTGGCAAGGGTTTGGTGCAACCGGGCATGAAGGTGCGGGGCCGGGAGTATCTGCGGATCATCTGCGGATCATCTGCACCGAGCCAGCCAACCTGGATCGCCTGCGGTGACGACACCTTGGCCTCAAGCGCTCGCTGGCACTGCGTGAATATGCGCTGGGACGTGAGTCTCTGGAGCGACTCGTTGCCGGGGAGCCGCTATGGCGAGTGCACGAAGCGGTCTTCGCGGTGTTGGCGCTGGAGTCCGAGCGGGTGGACCCCAGTCTGTGACGGTTCAGCTCGGGGCGGCCCATGGTCTGTCGGTCCTCATGTTTACGCTCTATCCATGACCGAAACCACACAGCCATCAGCCGACTCCGATCCCACCGGTGACACGCTGGGCTCGGCAACCCCGCAGACCAATGATCAACTCGACAAAGACCCCTCGGACTGGGTGACTGGCGACGAGCCGATGACTGCGTCGCAGCGCAGCTACCTCGATACGCTGGCCAGCCAAGCCGGTGAAGAGATCTCCGCCGACCTCACGAAGGCGCAGGCTTCTGAGCACATCGAGCGTCTGCAGGCGAAGGACAACCCGCCGACGCAAGCCTGACCGGCGTGTCGTCCATGATCGAATCAGCACGTGGCTCCGCTTTCGACGCGGCACATGGCGTCGCGGGCGATGAGTTGGCTGCGGGGCAGGGCCCGGCGCTAGTCAGCCCAGCGATCATGAGCCAGTTCTGGGCCGACATATCGTTCGTGCACTGGCGGGTCGAGCCCGAGTTGCTGGTGCCCTTCATGCCACCGGGTGCGCGCCCCGCGATCCACGATGGTTCTGCGTGGGTCGGGTTGCTCCCCTTCCGTATGCAGCGCGCGGGCTTCGGTCCTGGCCCGGCAGTGCCGTTTTTCGGCACCTTCTGGGAGACCAACGTGCGTCTTTACAGCACCGACGCCGAGGGGCGACCAGGGGTGGTGTTTTTGTCGCTGGAGGCCCAGCGACTGTTGGTCGTGCTGGGGGCTCGGGCTGCGTTCAACGTGCCGTACTTCTGGGCTCGAATGACCGGTTCGTCGAGGGCGAGCTCGGCGGGGGCAGCTTCATCGGGAGTAGGTTCTGACGCGGCGGTCCAGGTGAGGTATGAGTCGCGACGTCTTCGTCCACACGGGTTGCGGTCAGATCGCGAACTCCCGGTCAGCACACTCACCGTCGAGGTCGGCGTCCCAATGCCCAGACCCGGCGACACCGAGTTGTTCCTCAGCGCCCGGTTCGGTCTGCACACGCAGATCGCCGGTCGCGGCGTGTGGGTTCCGAACACGCACCGTCCCTGGCCGCTGCGATCCGCCAAGGTGGTGCACCTGAGTGACCAACTGGTGGCCGCGACGGGACTGCCGGACCTGCCCGGGCTCCGCGAGCCCGACCATGTGATGTTCTCCCGGGGCGTGTACACCCGATTCGGGCTCCCGCAATTCACCTGAGCAGAGGCGCCTACGGGACAGCCGGGACCGTCAAACCGGGGAAGGGGTCCGTCGGCACCCGGAATGACGTTCCCAGTCGCACGGACAGGGACACCAGCCGCAGCGTGCCGACGATCGCGTCTTCGTCGCCCGCGCGTGCCGCCGACCCCGCGATCACGGCTTGCGGCAAAGCGGTGAGCAGATCGGTGGCCAATTGCCGACGTTCCTCCTGGTCGACGACATCGCTAGGCAACCCGTACCCCAAGGGCGCTACCGGCGCGGCCGTGCCCGCGAGTTCGGTGACGGTCCGCGACGCTTCGCGCAGCGGAATTAACGCCTCCTTGTATGCCTCCCGTTCCTTCTCAGTAGATCGAGCCACAAGCACCTCGAAGCCGTACACCGCCTGGCGCAACCCGGCCAAAACGGTGATCGCTCCGGCCCCGAGTGGACCCTCGACGTCCGGCCACTTCACTGATGCTCCGAGGATTTCGGCAGCCGCCGCGCGCTGACCGTGCAGGGCCATGAGCGTCGGCAAGTTGGTGGGGCTGACCGACACGATCGTGGCCACGATGTCTTTGCCCGTTGATTGCTTGGCGAGCACCGCGGCAACGGTCAATTCCGCTTCAGCCTCGGCTTCTGCTTTGGCCTTCGCGGCGGCGGACGCCTGCGCTTCGTTCGTGTCCTCGGTGCTCGCTGCCTCGTCACCTGGCGCGCTCGTTGCCGTGGAGTCGTCGCCGGCCTGGAGTCCGCCCGCTTCGATGAGCCGCACCAACACATCGTGCTGCTCCTGGATCACGCCACAGATTCGCGTCAACCGTCGGGAAGCGGTCGTGGCGACCACCGAGCAGGTGCCCAACACTTCGCGGGTCTGCTCGAGCGTCGCCAGCAGCACCTCCGCGTCGGCCACGGGGGCGAGCAGTGCGTCATCGGACACCGCGGTGGCTTCGACTCCGTCGCTGGGTCGAGGGGTTGCGTTTGTGCCGGTGTCCGAGCACGCCGAAAGCAGGGTAGCGACGGTGATTGACATGAGGGCCAGCGCCGACCTCCGGCTGCACTGGGGGTCAAGGCAGCTAGCGCTCGATCGGGCAAACATGGAGCGGATCATCGCAGACGGGGCGTCGATCCGTAGCGGCTAGAGTGTCTGCTTCGGTGCTGCGGCGCCGACGACACCGCATACGAGCAAGGTCGACACAAGTGAAAAGGGAGGCGCGGATGGACAGCGGAAAGATCGGCTCAGACATCCGTCGCGACGCGAGTGTGGCGTTGCGCGTGATGGGGATCTCCATCGAGGACGTTGCCGTGACGGCAGCGGGCAAGCGCCGCATGGTGCGGGTCACGGTGGCTCGGGGCCTTGAGGGCCTTGCCGACGATGACCACAGCAGCACCGTCGAGCCTTTGAGTTTGGACGAAGTGGCAGTGGCGAGTCGCGCGGTGAACGACGTGCTGGACGGCAGCGACATCATGGGTGCCGCGGCATACACCCTCGAAGTGACTTCGGCCGGAGTGGGGCAGCGCCTGGCCACCCCCGATCAGTTCCGTCGCAACGTGGGCCGCTTACTCGAGGTGACGCTGCTCGGCGGGGAAACCATCACTGAGCGGGTCGTCTCTGCCGGGCCGCAGGGGCTGGGCTTGGGCACTCTTGAGCGTCCGCTGGTGCCCTACACAGACATATCTAAGGCCGCCGTGCAGGTGGAATTTAGCCGACCCACGACAGGAGATTGAGACCAATGGATATTGATATGGCGATGCTGCGAGGTATTGCGGCCGAGCGAGAAATCCCCATCGAGACCCTCATCAATGCCATTGAGCAGGCGACGCACAGCGCCTACGAGCGTGTGCGTGGTCCAGAGGCGGCTGCCCATGCCCGAGTCGAGCTCGACCGCAAAAGCGGCCACGTCACCGTGTGGGCGCGCGAGGCTGGCCAGGCCGAAGAAGTCGACGGCCCGCCGACGGACGCGATTGCGGCTACCGGCGAGCCCGGGCCCGAGTTCGATGACACCCCCGAAGGTTTTGGCCGGGTCGCCGCTTCGACCGCCCGCCAAGTCATTATGCAGCGCATGCGTGAACTCGAAGACGACGCGGTCCTGGGCGACTTCGCTGACCGCGAGGGCGAAATCGTTTCCGGTCTCATTCAGCAGTCCAGCAACGTGCGCAGCGTGATGGTTGATCTAGGCTCCGTCGAGGGCGAGTTGCCGAGCGCCGAGCAGGTGCCGGGGGAGACGTACAAGCATGGTCAGCGACTCCGTTGCTATGTCACCGCCGTGAAGCGGGGCGCTCGGGGTCCGCACGTGACCCTCTCGCGCACCCACCCCAACCTGGTGCGCAAACTCTTCGCCCTCGAAGCGCCCGAAATCGCTGATGGCTCGGTCGAGATCGCTGCGCTGGCGCGCGAAGCGGGGCATCGCACCAAGATCGCTGTCTACGCCACCGTTCCGGGAGTCAACGCCAAGGGTGCGTGTATTGGCCCGATGGGTCAGCGAGTCCGTGCCGTCATGGCCGAGTTGCAGGGCGAAAAGATCGACATCGTCGACTACTCGGGTGACCCGGCGGCTTTCGTGGCCTCAGCGTTGTCGCCTTCGCGGGTCATCAGCGCCGAGATCGTCGACCGTGAGACCAAGCAGGTCCGCGTCGTCGTGCCCGACTACCAATTGTCCTTGGCGATCGGTCGGGAAGGCCAGAATGCCCGACTGGCTAACAAGCTCACCGGGTGGCGAATCGACATCCGCTCCGACACGGCGGGCCAAGAGAACCCTGTAGACTAAGGGAATCTGCCTATCCTGGTGCTGTGACCATCGCGATCAAGCGCGCCCCCGAGCGTACCTGCGTCGGTTGCCGCACGCGGGATGAGCAGGACAGACTGCTTCGGGTGGTCGGTGTGGCGTCAGTCTCGGGTTCGCCCGGAGCACTGCTGTTACGACCTGATCCGGGTCGGCGAGAGCCGGGGCGCGGTGCCTACGTGCATCCGCTAGCAGACTGTATGCAGATTGCACAGCAGCGGAAAGCGTTCGCAAGAGCGCTTCGGGTCGGCAATAGCGCCGACGCGAGCGCAGTGAAGCAGTGGATTGATCGGATCAAGTCAGGATCCTCGAGTTAGTGCTCGAGGCGCACGACGAAGGCAAGGCACACGTCTTGCTCACCATCATTGGAAGCGGGTTAGACGCTGATGAGCACCCGATGAGTACTCAGCAATGAGCACCCACCAGAAATAGTCGCGGTCGAACGCCCTGAACGGGTCCGGCCACGACACAACCAGTAGGAGAAACGTGGCCAAGGTTCGGGTCTATGAGCTCGCCAAAGAGCTTGGGGTTGAGAGCAAGCAGTTGCTCGCCCACCTGAAGGAACAGGGAGAATTCGTTCGGTCGGCATCGTCGACCATCGAGCCCCCCGTCGTTCGCAAAATTCGAGAGAACCCACCGGCATCAGCTAAAAAGGCTGCCGGTAAGGAAACGCCAGCGGATGCCCCCTCGGTATCCCCCGGCACCTCTCCACAACCAAAGTCTGATGCTCGGGTGACGTCCAACTCCCCGACGCCTGGTCCGCGCAGGCCAGCTCCGGCAGCGCCTGAGACCACGAAAACTGCAGCAACGGCTCCTGCCGACGATGCTTCGGTCGCACCCGCAGCTCCGGAAAGTTCACATGCTTCCCCGACAACAGTGCCCCAAGCCGCTCAAAGCGATGCCCCCAGCGACGCCCCGGCACCCGCGATCGAAGCGCCGGCTGCCTCGAGCACCCCCCGCCCGACGGGCCCTAAGCCCGCTCCGCGTGCACCGGCGCGTCCGGGTGCTGACCGCGCCAGTGGTCGAGCAGGCGGCGGCCGTTCCGAAGGTGGGCGATCCGGGAGCAAGCCAGGCCCCCGTCCCGGCAACAACCCGTTCGCGCCCAGTCAGGGCATGAGCAACGCCCGACCGGACCGCGGTGAGCGTCCGAGCGATCGCGGCGAGCGACCAGCCGCAGAGCGCACGGAACGCGCTGAGCGGCCCAACGCTGATCGTGGCGAGCGTCCCGGTAATACGCGTCCGGGTAACAACCCGTTCGCGCCCAGCCAGGGTATGCCGCGTCCCGGTGGCACCCGCGGCTCCGAAGCGGGTAGTGGCGGTCCTCGCCCCGGCGGTCCCCGTCCCGGTGGAGCCCGTCCGAACCCCGCCATGATGCCCGACCGTGCAGCCGTTCCTCGCCCCGGCGAGCGTCCTGCTCGTCCCGGTGCTCGTGGCCGCGGAGCCCCCGGCGGCGGCCCCGGAGCAGCGCCCGGCGGCGCAGGTGGATTCCGTGGTGGCGGCGGTGGGCGCGGTGGCGGTCCCCGTGGTCGTGGCGGCACACAGGGTGCCTTCGGGCGTGGCGGCGGCAAGGTCCGTGGACGCAAGTCGAAGCGGGCCAAGCGCGCCGAGTTCGAGCAGATGCAAGCGCCGTCTATCGGTGGCGTCAACGTCCCTCGCGGCAATGGGATGACCGTGACCGTGCGTCGTGGAGCGTCTTTGACGGACTTCGCCGACAAGGTCAACGTCGACCCCACGTCGCTCGTAGCTGTGCTCTTCCACCTCGGAGAGATGGCAACGGCCACGGCGTCGTTGGACGAGGACACCTTCGGGATCCTCGGCAACGAGTTGGGCTATGACATTCGGCTGGTCTCCCCGGAGGAAGAGGAGCGCGAGCTCTTCTCGGCATACAACATCGACCTCGAGGCCGAGATAGAGGCCGAGACCGATGAGGACCTGCTTCCCCGTCCGCCGGTCGTGACCGTCATGGGTCACGTCGACCACGGTAAGACGCGTTTGCTTGATGCCATTCGGCAGGCCGATGTGGCCGAAGGCGAAGCCGGTGGCATCACGCAGCACATCGGTGCCTACCAGGTCCACACCAAACACGAAGGCGCTGACCGCGCGGTCACCTTCATCGACACCCCGGGCCACGAGGCGTTCACCGCCATGCGTGCCCGTGGTGCGAAGGTCACCGATATCGCGATCCTCGTGGTCGCAGCTGACGACGGTGTGATGCCGCAGACGATCGAAGCGTTGAACCACGCACAGGCGGCCGACGTGCCGATTGTGGTTGCGGTCAACAAGATCGACGTCGAAGGCGCCAACCCGGCGAAGGTCCGTCAGCAGTTGACCGAGTACAACTTGATCGCTGAGGAGTACGGCGGCGAGACGATGTTCGTTGACGTCTCGGCCAAGGCTGGCAAGAACATCGAACAGTTGCTGGAAGCGGTTCTGTTGACCGCCGACGCAGCCCTCGACATGCGCGCCAACCCCAACCAGGACGCGCGCGGTGTGGCTATCGAAGCCAACCTGGACCGTGGTCGTGGTGCAGTTGCCACCGTCTTGGTCCAGCAAGGCACCCTCAGTGTTGGGGATGCCATCGTCAGTGGCGCAGCCCACGGTCGTGTGCGGGCGATGTTGGACGAGCACGGCAACAACGTCAAGGAAGCGCCTCCGTCGCGTCCTGTGCAGGTGCTGGGGCTCGCCTCCGTGCCGCGCGCCGGCGACACGTTCTTGGTTGCTCCCGATGACCGGACGGCACGTCATATCGCTGAGAAGCGGGAAGCGGCCGACCGTCAGGCGTCGCTGGCCAAGTCGCGCAAGCGGATCAGCCTGGAAGACCTCAACCAGGCGTTGGCCGCGGGCAAGGTCGACACGCTCAACCTCATCCTCAAGGGCGATGTGTCCGGTTCTGTCGAAGCGCTCGAAGACGCGCTCCTGCAGATCGATGTGGGCGACGAGGTCGACCTGCGAATCATCGACCGCGGTGTGGGTGCCATCACGCTGAACAACATCAACCTAGCTATGGCCTCGGACGCGATCGTGTTGGGCTTCAACGTCCGCGCGGAGGGTCAGAACGCCGAAGTAGCCGAGCGTGAAGGCGTGGAGATCCGGTACTACTCGGTCATCTACCAGGCGATCGAGGACATCGAGAACGCGCTCAAGGGCATGCTCAAGCCGGAGTACGTCGAGGAGACGGTCGGAACGGCCGAAGTCCGGGAGATCTTCCGCTCGAGCAAGTTCGGCAACGTGGCCGGTTCGCTGGTCCGCAGTGGTGAGTTGCGTCGTGGAGCCAAGGCGCGCATCACGCGCAACGGCGTGGTCATCACCGAGGGTCTGACGATCGCTGGGTTGCGCCGTTTCAAGGACGACGTCACCGAGGTCCGCGACGGCTACGAGTGTGGTGTCAATCTGGGATCGTTCAATGATCTGCAGATCGACGACCTCATCTCGACGTACGAAATGCGGGAAATCCCGCGCAGCTAGACGCGCTTGCCTACGGTCGCGCCGCACCAGTTCATGGTGCGGCACGACCGCAGCAGTGCACTGAAACAACTCCCAGCAGGAGGAGATATGGCGGACAAGGCACGGGCACGCAAAGTTGCCGAACGCACGAAGGTTCTGGTGGCTGGTGCCCTAGAGACTCTGGTCAAAGACCCAAAACTTGGCTTCGTCACCGTCACTGAGGTGCGCGTCACCGGCGACCTGCAGCACGCCACCGTCTTCTACACCGTCCTGGGAGGGGAGCCGGAGCGTGAAGCTGCCGCGGAGGTGCTGAACACCTACCGCGGGCGCATCCGCTCACACGTCGGCAAAGGCCTCGGAATCCGCCTTACCCCCAGCATTGAGTTTGTGCTGGACGCCCTGCCAGAGGACGCCGCCCATCTTGACGACGTCATGCGCGCGGTGCACCAGCGCGATGCCGAGCTCGCTGCGGCACGCAAAGAATCGGCGTACGCCGGCGACGCGGACCCGTATCGCAAGCCGCACGTCGACGAGATCGGTGAAGGCGAACGCGACGAGGGCTCGGAAAATAATGAGGCCGACGAGCCGCAAGCGTGAGTCACCACGGGCTGCTCATTGTCGATAAACCCGCTGGCTGGACCAGCCACGATGTCGTAGCCAGGGCCCGTCGCCTCTGCGGCACCCGCAGGGTGGGTCATGCCGGGACGCTCGACCCGATGGCAACCGGCGTGCTGGTGCTCGGCGTCGGCAAAGCCACCAAGATGCTGACCTTCCTCGTTGGCCTCGACAAGGTGTATGTCGGGACGATTCGACTAGGCCAGTCCACCGTGACCGACGACGCCGAGGGCGAGATCACCGATGCGTGTGACGCCAGCGCGATTACCGACGCCGAGATTACCTCTGCAGTCGCACATTTGACGGGATCCATCGAGCAAGTGCCCAGCTCCGTCAGTGCCATCAAAGTCAACGGAGTGCGCTCGTATGCGCGGGTGCGAGCTGGTGAAGAGGTCGCCCTGGGCGCCCGGCCAGTGACGGTGCGCCGCTTTGAGACGGTGCGCGTCGAGCGCTCATCAGATACGCCCGTGACCGTGGTCGATCTCGACGTCACCGTGGAAGTCACCTCCGGCACGTACGTACGTGCCCTCGCCCGTGACCTCGGGGCGGAGTTGGGGGTCGGCGGCCACCTGACGGCTCTTCGACGGACCCGTGTGGGGCGGTATGACCTGAGGTTGGCCCACACCCTTGAGCAAGCCGAAGCGCTGCCAGAGCGCGGCATCGTTGACATGGCTCAGGCCGCCCGGGCGGCTTTCGCAGTGCGACACCTCAGCGACAATCAGGAACAAGCGCTGCGCCACGGTCAGCGCATCGACGTGGACGCGACCCGGCACGACGATCCCGTGGCTGCCATCGGCACCAACGGAGACCTCGTGGCGATCATGGACGAGAGCGGCGAGATGGCGCGCAGCCGTGTCGTCTTCCCGGCCGGTTAGAGTAGCCGCCGTGGATCGCTGGACAAACGTGGAGCAAGTTCAAACCGATCCACGCCGTAGCGTCGTCATGCTCGGAAACTTCGACGGGGTGCACCGAGGCCATCAAACGGTGCTGCGCACGGTCACCGCAATGGCTCGAGAGTCCGGCGCTATCAGTGTGGCCATCACCTTTGATCCCCACCCACTCGAGGTGCTGCATCCCGAGCGGGCGCCTGAGCAAATCACAAGCGTCGCCTATCGCCTTGACCTGATGGAGCACTGTGGGCTCGATGCCGCTCTGACGCTGCCTTTCACGCTCGAGTTCGCTCAGTTGACTCCGGAAGAGTTCGTGCAGCAGGTCCTCGTGGACGGACTGCATGCTCGGACCGTGGTGTGTGGATCGGACACGAAGTTCGGCGTACGGAACAGTGGGGACATCGGCACCATGCGCGCTTTGGGGGATCGCTTCGGTTTCAAGGTTGTCACCCACGATATTGCTGGCGTTCACGATGAAGGACGCAGAGAATGGTCTTCGTCTGCGGTGCGCACGGCGCTTCGCGATGGAGATGTACAGCAGGCCAGCGACGTCTTGGGGCGTCTGCATCGCGTGAACGGCATCGTGGTTCATGGCCATCACCGGGGGCGGGAGTTGGGCTATCCAACGGCGAATCTGGGTCCGGATAGCCAGGGGATGATCCCGGCCGACGGTGTTTACGCCGGCTGGCTAGAACGTACCGATCAGGACGTGGATGACGCTGACCGCCGGCTGCCCGCGGCCATCTCGGTCGGCACCAACCCGACGTTCGATGATGTCGCCGTGCGCACAGTCGAGGCGTACGTGCTGGATAGGGTCGACCTTGACCTGTATGACGAGCGTGTGGGGGTGGACTTCGTGGCGCGGCTGCGGGGCAATACCAAGTTCGAATCGATGCCGGCTTTGATCGAGCAGATGGCCCGCGACGTCGTGGTGTGTCGCTCGGTTCTGTTGGGCTAAGCCGTGCACGCTGCGCGCTCGGCTACCACCACCACCAGGTCTACTGCTCAACGCTATGTGAGCACGGACTGGGGTCTCTTTATTGCCGCCCTCGGTCTGTCGCTCATCGGCGCGGTCTTGGTGTGGTCAAGCACCCATACGACCTTGGGCATGGCCTTGACGGTGCGGCACCTGATCAACACCGCGCTAGGGGTGGCGATGGCGCTGGTGCTGGTGCGGATCGATGTGAAGTGGTTGCGGGCCGCCGCACCGTGGATCTACCTGGCCGGTATCGCTGGCCTGGTGCTGGTGCTGACTCCGGTGGGCGAGGTGGTCAATGGTTCACGCTCGTGGCTATTTCTACCGGGTGGCTTCTCGCTACAACCTGCGGAGCTGGCCAAGATCGGCTTGGCCATCGGCTTAGCGATGCTGCTGGCCGAGGGACGCCACCCCACCTCAGCACCGGGAGCCCGCCAGGTGTTGCTGGCGTGGGCGCTGGGCGGCATACCGGCGGTGTTGATCCTGGCGCAACCAGACTTGGGGTCAGCGTTGGTGCTGGGCGCCATGCTCATCGGGGTCGTCGCCGTCAGCGGGGCTAGGTGGTGGTGGACGGCCAGTGCGTTGACGGTGAGCGTCGCCGGGGTGGTGGCCGCCTTGGCAGTCCCACTGCTGGACCAATACCAAGTGGACCGTTTACTCGCCTTTGCCGACCCCTCGTTGGACCCCACAGGCATCGGGTACCAAACCGCTCAGGTGCGCCTGGCGATCGGCTCCGGGGGAGTGAGCGGGGCCGGGATAGGCGAGGGTCCGCAAACCCAGGGTGGATTCGTGCCGTTCCAAGAAACGGACTTCATCTTCTCGGTGGTCTGCGAGGAATGGGGCCTCTGGGGAGCCATCGGCGTCATCTTGCTCTTGGGATTCGTCATTGTGCGGGCCCTGCGGGTCGCGTTGATCACCGATGAGCCGTTTGGGCGGGTGGTCGCGGTGGGCGTGGCGTGCTGGTTGGCCTTCCAGACGTTCCAGAACATCGGAATGAACCTTGGTTTGCTGCCCGTGACGGGCTTGCCGCTGCCGTTCTTGTCCTATGGGGGCTCATCGATGTTGGCTTGCTGGTTGGCTATCGGCCTCTTGGCCAGCGTCCAACACGCCCCACGCCGCACAGTCTGATCTAGCGGCGCGTGCTCGCCCGGCGTGACAGCCTACCCCGAACTGTGAGGAGGTCGTGCTCACGCGTGGATTAGAACTTCTGATCCACGAACGTCTGCTCGTGCATGGGTGGGCGCACGTACGGCACGTCCTTCATGACGGGCAATTCGACCGGGTCCGGTGCCACGTCTTCGTAGTCGAACTGGTCCAGCAGGTGGCCAATGCAGTTGAGCCGAGCCGTGCGCTTGTCGTCCGAGGGCACGACATACCAGGGTGCCTGCTTGATGTCGGTGAACTGGAACGTGGTGTCTTTCGCCATCGAGTAGCGCACGTACAGTTCGTGCTCGGCAAGGTCCATGTCCGAGAGTTTCCAGCGCTTTAACGGCTCAGCATTGCGAGCCTCGAAGCGCTTGCGCTGCTCCTCGTACGACACCGAGAACCAGTACTTCAACACGATGATGCCCGAGCGCACGAGCATGCGCTCAAACTCAGGGCAGCTGCGCAAGAACTCTGCGTGCTCTTCGTCCGTGCAGTAGCCCATGACCCACTCGACGTTGCTGCGGTTGTACCAGGAGCGGTCGAACATGACCATTTCTCCGGCAGCGGGCAGGTTCTCCACGTACCGCTGAAAGTACCATTGGGTCCGCTGGCGCTCACTGGGTTTCGGCAACGCCACGACCTTGACCGTGCGGGGGCTAGTGCGCTCGGCGATGCGCTTGATCACACCGCCCTTTCCTGCTGAGCCTCGACCTTCGAAGATGACGAGCACCTTCAGGCCCTGGCTCTGGATCCAGTACTGCAACTGAACGAGCTGTTCTTGGAGGCGTTCCATCTCCTCCTCGTAAAGGTCCTTCTTCAGTCGCCCGGATTTTTTGGTGTAGTTCTCCGGGTGCTTCTTCTTGACATCGCTGCGCTGATCGTCAGCGCCGTCGGGCAGGGGAGCATCTTTGCTCATGGGGCCTCCTGAGGAGTTTTGCCGATCCTTACGCATAATCGGCTCGGCCACAACAGTTTCTACTACACAATCCGTACTCCGGTCTTAGATAAACATCCAACGGCGGGCCCCCCGTCGGTGCTCAGATGACGCGAACGCGGATGATCCCGTCGATAGCGGCAATCTGATCGGCGACCGTGGCGGCAACGTCGCCTTCGACATCGATGAGCGTGTAGGCGAAGTCTCCGCGGGACTTGTTGATGAGATCGGCAATGTTTAGTGACGCATCGGCCAAGATCGCCGAAACCTGGCCCACCATGTTGGGCACGTTACGGTTGAATATGGCCAGGCGGGTGGCACCGGCCGTGCGCGGCAGGACTGCCTCACCCAAATTGACGCTATTACGGATATTGCCGTCGACCAGGTATTCGCGGAGTTGCTCAGCAGCCATGACCGCACAGTTCTCTTCGGCCTCTGCGGTGGAGGCACCCAGGTGAGGCAACGCCACGACCTTGGCGTGGGCGACCAAAGCGGGGGACGGAAAGTCGCAGATGTAAGCGTGGAGGCGACCGTCGTCGAGCGCGGCGATCACGGCATCGTCGTCAACGATTCCGCCCCGGGCGAAGTTCAACACTGTTGCACCTGGCTTCATCCGGGCGATCTGGGCGGCACCAACCAGGCCAGTGGTGGCCTCAATCAGCGGCACGTGCGCAGTGACCATGTCCGATCGGCTGAACAGATCGTCCAAGGAGGTGGCCTGCTCGACGGCCGAGCTCATTTGCCACGCACGACCCACGGTGAGCGCGGGGTCGTAGCCGAGCACCTTCATACCCAGTGAGGCCGCCGCGTTGGCCACCAGCACCCCGATCGCGCCCAGCCCAATGACGCCGAGCGTGCGCCCGGGCAGTTCGAAGCCCGCATACTCCTTTTTTGCCTTCTCCACCGTGGGGTTGAGGTCGCCTTCGGTGCCCGCCAAACCGGCGGTGAAGGCTGCGGCAGGCCAAAGGTTGCGCGCCGCCAACAGCATGCCCGCAATCACGAGCTCTTTGACCGCGTTGGCGTTCGCTCCCGGAGTGTTGAAAGCGACGATGCCGCGAGCGCTCAGAGCATCGACCGGAACGTTGTTTGTCCCGGCGCCGGCGCGCGCCACAGCCACCACAGACTCGTCAATCGGCTCATCGTGGAGCTTGGCTGAGCGCAACAGGATGGCGTCGGGGCGGGACACGTCGGGCCCCACTTCGTAGTCCTTAGGCAGCCGAGCCAAGCCGATAGGGCTGATGGCGTTGTAGGTCTTGATGCGGTAGGTCACAGGCAGGCTTTCGCGTCGGGTTTAACCTGGATCTCACCTAGGTGGCGAGCAGGTTCAGGCAGGGGGGTATGCAGGCAGGTTCGCCGCAGCGGCCTCGCTTAGGAATGCTGTTGCTCGAAGGTGTGCATGAAGTCGATCAGCGCCGCGACACCCTCCAGGGGCATCGCGTTGTAAATGCTGGCGCGCATACCGCCCACCGATCGGTGGCCTTCGAGGTTGTGCAGTCCGGCTTTGGCCGCTCCGGCGAGGAAGTCCGCCTCGCGCTCGGGGTCGGCGAGCAAGAAGGGGACATTCATCCAGCTCCGGGCGTTGGGAGCCACGGGGTTTCGGTAGTACGACGAGTCGTCGATGGCGGCATACAGCGTCTCGGCTTTAACTTTGTTGCGCTCGCCCATCGCGGTGAGGCCGCCGGTGTCGTAGACCCACTGCAGGGTCAATCCCAGCAAATACCACCCGAAGGTCGGGGGAGTGTTGAGCATCGAGCCGTTGCTCGCCATCTGGGCGTAGTCCCAGACCGAGGGGGTGCTGGGGCGCACATGCCCAAGCATGTCTTTACGTACGATTACCACGCACAATCCGGCGGGCCCCAGGTTCTTTTGCGCGCCGGCATAGATCAAGCCGAACTGGGAGACGTCGATCGGCCGCGACATGATCGTGGACGACATGTCGGCGACCAACGGCACGGACGACGATGGGACGTAACCGAATTCGACACCGCCGATGGTCTCGTTCGGTGTGTAGTGCAGGTATGCCGCATCGTCGTCGGCCTCGATCGTGCCCAGGTCGGGCAGCGAGCTGTAGCCGGATGCGGCTTCGTCGGCCACCACGCGCACGTCGGCATACTTTTTGGCCTCGGCAATGGCCTTCTTGGACCATGTGCCGGTGTTGACGTAGTTGAGGACGTCGCCCTCGCGGGTGAGGTTCTGCGGGATGGCCGAGAACTGACCCGTCGCGCCGCCTTGCAAAAACAAGACCTCATAGTCGTCCGTGATCCCCATCAGCTCGCGCATGAGGCTCTCTGCGCGCTGGGCGGTGGTCACGAAATCTTTGCTGCGGTGACTGACTTCCATGACGGACATGCCAAGGCCCAGCCAGTCAGTGAGCTCATTTTGAGCTTGGTTCAGGACATCGAGGGGCAGTGTGGCCGGCCCCGCTGCGAAGTTGTAGACGCGCACGGTCTTCCACCTTGAATGTTGTGTTTGCGGAGCGGCTAGCCTAACAAGGGGGCTTTGGCGATACGACCAGGGAGGGCCAGAAAGTTCGCCGCACGGCGATCTCGATGCGCGAGTCAGCGGTGAGCGGCGGTAGCGTTTGAGCACATGACTGCTGCTCATCCCATCCGCCAAGCCTGGATCAGCGCCGGCCCCACGGGTGCCCAAAACTACGACGAATTCGCTGATGACGCCGAGATCACCAGCGTCATCGAGGCGAATCCGCGGAGCGCTCTGGCTATCGAAATGCCACACAGGGCACCGGGTATGGACGGGGCCACGTTCACCGAATCGCTGCCGCAAGCCCGCGCTCGCCTTGATGAGGCCCAACATGATGGTCTCTACAAGCGGCATGAGGACGTCGTGGTGGCATACCGAATCACTGCCCCTGATGGCACTGTGAGTCGCGGAGTGTTCGCGATGGTCGACACCGCCGAGATCTCGACCAGCGCGGGCGAGCCTGGGCGGGTGATCCGCAACGAGGACGTGTTCATCGCGAAGGTTCGTGAACGGGTCGCGCTGATCGAGGCGACACAGCATTTACTCTCTGCGGTGCTTTTGGTGCAAACCGAGCGGGCCACCGAACTGGACGAGTTGTTGACGCGCGTGTGTGACGACGCGGGCGAGCCTGACGTGGTGGATCACGATCCGATTGACCGCCGTCATGAGGTGTGGGTCATCTCAGATCAGCGTCTGGCTCAGCAGGTGTGTGATCTGGCGGGCGGGGGTGAGTTGGTGGTCGCCGATGGCAATCACCGAAGCCTGGCCGCCCAGCAGGCGGGCTTGCCCCGGTTCCTCGCGGTGATCACCACCGCGTCGGCGCTGTCTCTTCTTCCGTATCACCGGCTGCTTCGCGAATGGCCCGAGCGCTTGGGCGAGATCTCCTCGGCGCTGCGCGCGGTGGGCGCGGAGGTCGTGCCCCTCGAGAGCGAATTCTGCGCCTCCCAGGTCAGTGGCACGGTCCACATCTATGTGTCAGGCAAGGGGTACGCCGTGCGCTTGCCGGGTGCGATTGGGTCGAGCAGCGCATTTGGCGACACGCGGGATGGCTCCCAGCTGGACGTTGCCTCGATGGATCACGCTGTGGTTGAGCAGGTGCTGGTCCGCACTGTGCTCGGCTGGGACCCCGGCGACCCCCGTATCAGTTATGTCGGAGGGGACTATAGCGATGCGTGGTTGAAGGGTGAAGTGGACGCAGGCCGAGCCGCCTTGGCGATTGCCATGGCGCCGGTTTCGGTGCCGGACTTCGTTTCGGTCAACGTGAACCGATCGGCCATGCCGCGCAAGTCGACGTGGTTCGTGCCGAAGGCGCGCGCCGGCCTGGTCCTGGCAAGTCTGCGCTAATTGTGTAGAGGCTATGCGATACTGCACAAGGCACCACGGCAACCACACCCGCCGAGGAGCCCAGGGACCTACGACCTGCGGCGCGATCACGATCGGCGCAACGAAGGCAAGCTTGAGGATCTCTGGCACAGCTACGGTGACGCGCGAACATGCGCGAGCCAGGCGGTGCACGGACGAACTTCCGTCCGACCCTGCTGGGTCCGACGACGCTACCGCTGCTGCGGGTGGTGGGCTGTAACAGGCCCGGGGTGGGCTGCTGCGCTCAGCACGAGAGGACGCAATGTCCATGACGGACGAACCATCCACCACCACCGACGCGTCACAATCCGGCGCACCTGCGGCCGATACGCAACAGGGCGATACGCAACGGCCTGATGCGAAACAGGCCGATGCGCCAAAGGCCGAAGCGCCCAAAGCGGCTCCGCCCGCCAGTTTCGGTTTGGTTTTCCAAGCCCCTGACCTGACCGATGTGCCGGTGCGCAAACCGCGACCTCGTCGGGCGACCTCCGGTGAATCATCAGCCGCCGCTGCGCCGACCGATACCGAGGCCAAAGCCGCAGATCGGCCGACACGCGAGAGCGGCGACCGTGAAGGTGACAGTTCCGATCCAGCAAGCGCGGCTAGCAGCGGCGGGGCACCCGCGTCCGGCGGTGACGATGGCGATGCGGGGTCCAAGAGCAGGCGTCGCAAGCGCGGCGGCAAAGGACGACGCGGTCGTGGTCAGGGTGGCGAACCGAACACCGGCGATGACGGCGACACTAACGACGACGGCTCGCACGACCCAGACGCCACGGGCGACTCGGCTGTCAGCGACGCCGCAGACGGTGACGACAAGGCACCGACGACGCGCAGCCGTTCGACAACGAAGTCGGGGTCTGGGGCTAAGTCGGGGTCGAAGCAGGGCAACAAGGCGGCAAAGTCCAACGACGCTGACAGCGGCACTAGCGACTCGCAGGCATCCTCCGCAGGCTCTGCCGACGACAGCGATGGGGCGGCCGACGACGAAGACACCGACGGGTCGAGCAAGCGTCGCCGTCGTCGCCGCCGCGGAGATAGCCCGGAACGCTCCGAGCGCCCTGAGCGCTCAGCCCGCGACGAGGTCACCGGAGTTCGTGGGTCCACCCGGCTGGAGGCCAAGAGGCAGCGCCGGCGTGAAGGCCGCGAAGTCGGCCGCCGCCGCACCGTCATCAGCGAGGCTGAGTTCCTGGCCCGTCGAGAGAGCGTTGATCGAGTGATGGCCGTGCGCGGTCTGGCCGATCGGACCCAGATCGGGGTCCTCGAGGACGGAGTCCTCGTCGAGCATTACGTGTCCCAGGAAACGCAAGCCACAAGTGTGGGCAACGTTTACTTGGGCCGCGTCCAGAACGTGCTACCCAGCATGGAGGCCGCCTTCATCGACATCGGCAAGGGTCGCAACGCTGTGTTGTATGCCGGCGAGGTCAACTGGGACGCCGCTGGCTTGGAGGTCCATCAGGCCAAGCGAATCGAGAATGCCCTTACTTCTGGTGAGAGCGTGTTGGTCCAGGTCACCAAGGACCCGATCGGTCACAAGGGTGCTCGCCTGACATCGCAGGTGTCGTTGCCTGGACGCTTCTTGGTCTACGTGCCCGGCAACTCGATGACGGGGATTTCGCGCAAACTCCCCGACACCGAGCGTGCCCGGCTGAAGAAGATCCTGAAAGAGGTCGTGCCAGCCGAGGCCGGGGTCATCGTTCGTACCGCAGCCGAAGGGGCCAGCGAGGCCGAACTACGCGCCGACGTGGAGCGCCTCACCGCGATGTGGGAGACCATCCAGGCCAAGGCTAAGAGCAAGGCCAAATCGGCCAACGGTCCCGTGCTGTTGCACGGTGAGCCGGAGATGACCGTGCGAGTCATTCGCGACGTCTTCAACGAGGATTTCAGTAAGCTCATCGTTAGCGGCGATGAAGCATGGGCCGAGGTCAGCGACTACATCGATCATGTCGCACCCGACTTGCGTGATCGCGTCCAGAAGTGGACAGACGCGGAAGACATCTTCACCAAGCATCGGGTGACCGAAGCGCTGGCGAAGGCCATGGACCGCAAGGTGTGGCTTCCTTCCGGTGGCTCGCTGGTCATTGATCGCACCGAGGCGATGACGGTCGTGGACGTCAATACGGGCAAGTTCGTCGGCTCGGGGGGCAACCTGGAAGAGACGGTCACCAAGAACAACATCGAGGCGGCCGAGGAGATCGTGCGCCAACTCCGGCTGCGCGACATCGGCGGCATCATCGTGATCGACTTCATCGACATGGTGCTCGAAAGCAACCGCGACTTGGTGGTCCGGCGACTGCTGGAGTGCTTGGGTCGGGATCGCACCAAGCACCAAGTGGCCGAGGTCACCTCCCTGGGGTTGGTCCAGATGACGCGAAAGCGCGTGGGCTCCGGCCTGATCGAGGTGTTCTCTGCTCCGTGCATGCACTGCAACGGGCGCGGCCTCATCGTCCACGCCGAGCCGGTTGAAAAGCCGAGCAGCGACTCGTCGAGCGCCAGCCCTCGGGGCAAGAACGCTCGCCGCGGACGCGGATCAGGCTCTTCCGACGGATCAAACGGTGGAAACAACGGGCTGTCGTCCAGCGAGGCTTCGTCGGGCTCAGGCTCGCATGACGCGCGGTCGGTTGCCGCAGCCAAAAGTCCTAGCGGTCCCACGGCCGCCCAGATCGCAGCCGCCGCCCACGCTGCGGCCTTGAACGCAGGCTCTTCCGATGAGGCAGCCAACGCCACAGCCGAAGCGGTGACCGCCGTTCACGTTGGAGTCGCGCAGCCGCACTCTGCGGGGCCCGCCTCCACCGAGTCGACATCCACGGAGTCGGCAGGCACGGAGTCGGCACCTAGTGAACCCGAACCAACGGAGCAGGAATTGAGTGAGCCAGCAGCACCCGCGGCTAAGGCCCCACGGCGTTCATCGAAGAGGGCAGCCAAAACCCCGGCAACCAAGCCAGCGACGGCAGCGCCGATAGTGAAGCGCGTTGCTGCGCCCGAGTCCGCGCCGGCTTCGGCACAGACTACTGACGCCCCGCCCAGCGCTCCTGCCTCTGTGGTCGAGATTGCCCAAGCCCCACCGGTTCGACCCCGTCGAAAGCGCGGTCGTGTTGTTGCGCCAGCGGGCCCGCCGGTAGCCGTACCGGGAGAAGGCGACACACCGTGAGTCATGAGGGCGCGAAGAGGACTGTTCGTTTTGGTCAGACACGACTCAAGCGTTAATCTTTGAGGTCGGCGCGCTTCGTGCGACTCGCTTCACTGCGGTCTCGACGACACCTTGCGCCACTTTGACTCCATAATCGGGCTTTATCCCCCTATCGACACTGCAGGAAGTGAGTACCCCGTGTACGCGATTGTTCGCGCTGGCGCGCGCCAGGAGAAGGTCTCCGTTGGCGACGTCCTCATCATCGATAAGGTGGAGGCACCGGTCGGTGGATCGGTCGAACTCGCGACTCTTCTGCTCGTCGACGGTGAGTCCATCACCTCGGACGCCGCTGAGTTGGCGAAGATTACCGTCACTGCTGAGATTGTTCAGCCCGCCAAGGGCCCGAAGATCATCATCCAGAAGTACAAGAACAAGACTGGCTACAAGAAGCGCCAGGGTCACCGTCAGCCGTTGACCCAGGTCAAGATCACCGCGATCAACGCTTGAGTTCTTCGCGGTTCGCCCGCGATCTTCTCTCACACCTTGAATCCGATACACACTGAACGAAGGTAGGAAGCAGCAATGGCACATAAAAAGGGTGCGTCTTCGAGCCGCAATGGTCGCGATTCAAACGCTCAGCGCCTTGGCGTCAAGCGCTTCGGTGGCCAGGCTGTGAAGGCCGGAGAAATCATCGTTCGTCAGCGAGGTACGCATTTCCACCCCGGTGACAACGTAGGCATTGGCAAGGACGACACGTTGTTCGCTTTGATCAAGGGCAACGTGCAGTTCGGGGCCAAGCGCGGTCGCAAGACCGTCAACATCGTTGAGCAGGAAGTTTCCGTTTAGCGGAGCCATTCCTACGATGGGGGATGTGCCCCATCGCCTCATTCCATTGCCGGTTGGTGCCCTGAGCATCAGCCGGCATTGTGCTGTCTAACCCCGAAGAGGATGAGTCATGGCCACATTTGTTGACCGAGTCGTGCTCCACGCGCGCGCTGGCAACGGCGGCAACGGAGTGGCTTCGGTGCACCGCGAGAAGTTCAAACCGCTTGGCGGCCCCGATGGGGGCACGGGCGGCCACGGCGGCAACATCGTCTTGCGTGTGGATTCTTCAGTGACCACGCTGTTGGAGTACCACCGCGGCCCCCACCGATCTGCGCCGAACGGCAAACCCGGCGAAGGCCACGAACGCCACGGCGCCAGCGGTGAAGACCTCATCTTGCTGGTGCCAGAGGGCACGGTGGTATCCAGCCGCGATGGCACGACCTTGATGGACCTGCTGGGCGACGGTGCCGAGTATGTGGTCGCGCTCGGTGGCCGCGGCGGCCTAGGCAACAAAGCGCTGGCCTCGCCGCGACGTATCGCACCAGGATTCGCTCTCCTGGGTGAGCCCGGCGAAGAGCGAGACGTCGTGCTCGAACTCAAAACCCTCGCCGACGTAGCGTTGATCGGCTACCCGTCGGCCGGTAAATCGTCGTTGGTCTCCGTGGTGAGCGCTGCGAAGCCCAAGATTGCCGACTATCCCTTCACCACGTTGGTGCCGAACCTTGGTGTCGTCACGGCCGGCGGCGAACGGTTCACCATTGCTGACGTTCCGGGGCTGATCCCGGGCGCTAGCGAGGGCAAAGGTCTCGGTCTGCGATTCCTGCGTCACGTCGAGCGCTGCCACGTCTTGGTGCACGTCATCGACTGCGCCACTTTGGAGCCGGGCCGCGACCCGCTGACCGACTTGGATGTCATCGAGCAAGAGCTGGCGGCATACGTGCCGGACGCCTCGCTCGGCGGCATCCCCCTTGCCGACCGCATTCGGATTGTGGTTCTGAACAAATCTGATGTGCCGGAGGCCCGCGAGCTAGCAGAGATGGTCACTCCCGACCTCGAGGCCAGAGGCATCGAGGTCCACATCGTTTCGGCGGTGGCTCACATCGGACTCAAAGAACTGATCTTCGCCTTGGCAGGGCATGTGCAGAAGGCTCGGGCTCAGTTGCCGCCGTCGACGCAGGCCCGCACGGTCCTGCGTCCCACTGCGCTCGACGATTCAGGCTTCACCATCGAGCATGACGTTTCCGGGCCGGAAGAACTGTTCCGCGTGGTCGGCGAACGCCCCACCCGCTGGGTGCGGCAGACCGACTTCGGCAACGACGAAGCCGTCGGATACTTGGCTGATCGCCTCAACCGGATGGGTGTTGAGGATGCACTGTTCAAGGCAGGTGCCGTTGCTGGCTCGACGGTTTTGATTGGCCCAGCCGATAACGAAGTCGTCTTTGACTGGGAGCCCACGATGGGTGCCGGTGCGGAGTTGCTCGGCTCGCGCGGCACCGACGTGCGGCTGGAAGACAACTCGCGACCGACGCGCGACGAAAAGCGTGAGGCCTTCCACGGCAAGATGGACGCCCTCGCGGCGGCCCGGGCCGAGATGACGGCCGAGCGAGGCACCGTCGCCTCCGACGACAGTTAGCACTCTCGCCCGTGGGTTCACGGGCATCGGTTTTCAGTCCACCCGCTGAATGAATGGTTATGTAAGGGAATGTATTAGTATTCTTGGCGTGGATGATGTCAGTGCGGCGCTGCGGAATGCCCGGCGCATTGTGATCAAGGTTGGCTCATCGTCTATCACTGCTCCCCGTGGTGGGATCAATGCGTACCAGTTGCAGGCCCTGTCGACCGTGGTCGCGAAGCGCTGGCAAGAAGGTGCACAGGTGCTCCTGGTTTCTTCAGGGGCCATCGCCGCCGGGATGACCCCACTGGGGCTGACACGCCGTCCGAAGGATCTCGCCACCCAGCAGGCTGCAGCCAGCGCGGGGCAGGGAAGCCTTATGGCGGCATACACCCAGGCTTTTTCGTTGCACGGCATGAACGTTGGGCAGGTCTTGCTGACCGCCGACGACCTTCATCGTCGCACCCAATACGTCAATGCCTCACGCACGCTGGAACGTTTGCTCGAGCTCGAAGTGGTGCCGGTGGTCAACGAAAACGACGCGGTGGCCACCGACGAGATCCGGTTTGGCGACAACGACCGACTCGCAGCGCTGGTGGCCAACGTGATCGATGCCGACGCTCTGGTGTTGCTCTCTGATGTCGACGGGCTGTACGACGCTCACCCGCGCGACCCAGCCGCACGCCGGATTCCGGTGGTGAGCGACCCGGCCCAAATCGCCCACATCGATACCTCGACTATGACCTCCACCGTGGGCACCGGAGGAATGACGTCGAAAGTGGCCGCGGCCGCGATGGCTACCCAGGAGGGCATCACGGTGTTGCTGACCAGCACCGCCCAAGCCGGCCGTGCGTTGGCGGGAGAAGATGTCGGCACCTACTTTGCGCCCACCGGGCCCAAGAAGTCGGCGCGTCGGCGCTGGTTGGCGCATGCGGCGACGTCCCAAGGGCGCCTCATTCTGGATCCAGGCGCGGTGGCCGCTGTGGTGCAGCGCCAAACCTCGTTGCTCCCGGTGGGAGTCACCCGAGTCGAAGGACACTTCTCCGTGGGGGACACCGTGGATTTGTGCAACCCCGACGGTGCCGTGGTCGCTCGAGGACTGGTGAACTACACCTCCACCGACCTGGTGCCGTTGGTGGGGACTCGACTCAACACCGATACTTCTCACCACGCCCGTTCTCGGGTGCCGGGCGCAGCAGCCCAAACGGTGGTCCGGCGCGACGACCTCGTCGTCCTGTGACCCGGACCCCAGACATGCCCAAGCCCACCGATGGAGGATCGCTATGAGCGTCCAAGAACTCACCAGCATCGACCCGCAGGTCGTGGACAGTGTGCACGAGGTAGCTCGCGGTGCGCGCGCGGCCTCACGGCGTCTGGCCTTGCTGACGCGAGGTGACAAGGATGCGGCGCTGCTGGTGATGGCTCAAGCGCTGGTTGATCACGCGGAGGCCATCGCAGCGGCCAACGCCGAGGATCTGCAGCGCGGCGCCGATGGCGGCATGCCGCAGAACCTGCTCGACCGGTTGACCTTCGGTGTCGATCGCGTCCACGACAGCGCCGACGGTCTGCGTTCGATCGCGGGCTTGGCCGACCCGGTGGGTGAGGTGGTGCGCGGTTCGCGGCTCGCCAACGGTTTGTCGATCCGACAGGTCCGCGTGCCCATGGGGGTGGTTGGCATGATCTACGAGTCACGCCCCAACGTGACCGTGGACGCCGCGGGTCTGGGCCTGAAGTCGGGCAACGCCGTGATCTTGCGCGGCGGGTCGGCAGCGGCCAGCACCAACGCCGCGGTGGTGACTGTGCTGCGCGATGCGCTGAGCAGGTGCGGGATCTCGCCGGACGCGGTCAATTTGCTCACGAAGGGCGGTCGCGACAGCGGTCGGGCACTGATGACGGCCCGCGGGCTCGTCGACCTTGTCATCCCGCGGGGCGGCGCGGACTTGATCAACACGGTGGTGCGCGAGTCCACGGTGCCGGTCATAGAGACGGGGATCGGCAACTGCCATGTGTACGTCGACTCGGCAGCGGACGTCGACATGGCGGTGAGGATCGTGGTCAACGCCAAAACACACCGCACGTCGGTGTGCAATGCGGCCGAGTCGCTGTTGGTGCACGCCGACATCGCTGACCTGGTGGTGCCCGCGATCATGCGCGAATTCACCGCGGCTGGCGTGACTGTGCACGGCGACGAGGCGATGGGTCGGTACGCCCAGGCCGCCGATACCGCATACATGCCCATCACCGACGAGGACGACAACACGGAGTTCCTGTCGCTCGACATCAGTGCCCGGGTGGTGCCCGACCTCGACGCCGCTATCGCGCACGTGCAAGAGCACACCTCGGCCCACTCGGAGGCGATCGTGACGGGGGATCGGGCGGCGAGTGAGCGGTGGATCGCCGAGATCGACGCGGCCGCCGTGCTGGTGAACGCTTCCACCCGGTTCACCGACGGAGGCGAATTCGGTTTCGGTGCCGAGATCGGAATCTCCACCCAAAAATTGCACGCCCGAGGCCCGATGGCGTTAGCCGAGCTCACCAGCACCAAGTGGGTTGTCGAAGGCCAAGGTCAGATTCGCTGACCTGCGTTCGCCGGCGGGGATGGGCCCGCATACAGTGGCGCGATGATGTGCTCGACGGACCTCGGCGCGTCTGTGAGCAACGTGGGCGTGGCCCGGTGACATCGTCGCCGATCGTGGACCGCGTCGTCGAGACGATACTGCCAACTCGCCACGGCACCTTCCGGCTGCTGGCGTACCGCGACACCGTCGGCAACGAGCACGCAGCGTTGGTATGCGGTCACTTCGGTGATCCGGGCTCGCTCGATCCGCCGCCCACGGTCAGGCTGCACTCGGAATGCTTGACCGGTGACGCGCTGGGCTCTCGCCGGTGCGATTGTGGTGAACAACTCGACCTCTCCATGGCCCTTATTGCCGAGGCAGGCGCAGGGGCGGTCATTTACGTTCGGGGCCACGAGGGCCGTGGCATCGGCCTGGTCGAAAAGCTCCGTGCCTATGCGCTTCAAGATCAGGGCTACGACACCGTTGACGCCAACACGATGTTGGGTCACCCCGCCGATGCCCGCGACTATGCCGCGGCCGCCGGGATCTTGACCGACCTCGGGTTGCATTCAATCGTGCTGCTTTCGTCTAACCCGGCCAAGCAGGAAGCCATCGAGCCGTTCGGGATTCAGGTGGTCGCCCGGCGCAGTTTAATCGTTGGTGACCGTGCCGAGAACGCAACCTACCTGGCCACTAAGCGGGCTCGGATGAATCATGACGACCCGGAGAACCTCACCCTCTGGGACCGTCTGATTGCCGGGTCGGCCCCTGCTCAAGCGGTGTCATCAGCGGACCGGCTACTCCTGGACCGTTACGGACCGCTTGTCGCAGCCGGTCCCGACACGGTGATCGCACAGCTGGCCCAAAGCATGGACGGGTTCATTGCCTCCCGCACCGGTCACTCGCGATTCGTCTCCGGCCCCCAAGATCGCGAGCACCTGCACCGGCTGCGTGCGCTGGTCGACGCGGTCATCGTCGGCGCCTCGACGGTGGTCAACGACAACCCGCAGTTGACCGTGCGTTCAGTGCCGGGCACCAACCCGACTCGGGTGATCTTGGACCCCACTGGTCGCATTCCCACCGACTCGCTTCTCCTTAGCGACGGCGCGGCCCCGACGCTCTGGGTGCGAGCCGCCGAACCGGGTGTGGCTGGGGGTGAGTCGCAGCCAGAACCGGGGGTCGAGCCATCGCCCGAGGCGGCAGGTAACGCCGGAGTGCGGGAGGTGCGACTGCCGGTGGATGAGCACGGGCGGTTCGAGCCCGAGATGGTGTTGAGCGCCCTACGCGAGCACGGGCTGCGCCGCATCCTCGTGGAGGGGGGAGGCGAGACCGTCTCGGCCTTCCTGCGCGCCGGAGTGCTGGATCGACTCTTCCTCACCACCGCGCCTTTGCTGGTCGGTGACGGAGTCCCGGGGATCAGGTTCCACGGGGCCGATTCGCTGCAGGACGCGCTACGCCCGACGGTCCGGCGCTACGCCCTCGGCGATGACGTTTGCGCCGAAATGACGCTCGGCGGCAAGGCCAGCACGTCCGCGTGATCGACGCTCATCCGCAACCGACCGGCGTCGATGTCGCTCAGCCTGCCCGCCAGCCACGCGTCGACGTGTTGACGCGTGGCCTGCTCATCGGTGGCGCTTCGGGCCGCGGCGGCCCGCTCGGTCAGCAACCGTCGGGTGAGCGCCTCATCGGCGGGTCCTAGGTGCCAGGCCGTGGTGGCGAGTTCAACCGTCCAGCCTGCCGCCTCGAAGGCCCGCTCTGCGTAGCGCCACGCGTCCGGCCCCAGGGTCGAGTCGCTCTGATCGCCGCCTCTCTGGTGCCGGTTGAAGAGGTCGGCCACACGCTGGTCCGTCGCGTCACCGGGTTCGAGGCGCACCTCGCCGGTCACCGACAGCGACCACAAGGCCCCCTCTGAGCTGGCAACGCAGGCCCGCACGAGCGCGTCGATCTGTTCTGTGGTCAACAAGTCGAGCAGAGCGGAGCAGGTGACCACCCGCGGACGCTGCAAGCCGCCCAACACGGGACCCACCTCCTCGACACCGCCAACGTGTCGGGTGGTGCCGGCGAGCCACGCATGGCTGCTCGGTCGAGCCTGGGCCAACAACGACGCATCGTGGTCGAGCAGGTGCCAGTCCTGGGCCCACCTCTGCCCCATCCGCTGCTGCACCTGCGGGCCCAGCCACTCCTGGTTGGCCCCGGTCCCCGCGCCGACATCGACGAAGGCAATACGACGGAGTAGGCCGTCCGACGCCGCATCGGACGGGCCGCGGCTCGTGTCGTGGTGACGGTTGTCGGCCATCAGGGAGGTGACCTGGGCAGCCAGCTGCTCGATCAGCGGGACGCTGGTGGCACGGGCACGCTCATCGGCGGCTCGACGGACGGCTAACCAGCTGGCTTCGATGGGCTGGGGCATCACAGCATCTGAAACTGGTCAGCAAACATCAGAGAGTTGACCTGTCCATCACGTGACCGATGATCTCGGCACTGCGGTGCCACGACCCCAGTTGCGATCGGCGCTGCTGCGCGGCACCGCTCCAGGCCCGGCGCAGCGGTGCGGACGTCAGCCACGTGTGAATGGCCTCGGCCCAGGCACTGGGATCGTCCGTGGGCAACGCACGCCCCGGCATAGGACCGTCGGTGTCTTCGCCGCGCAACGTCTCCGCGGCACCCGTCCCTGACCCGACCATCGAAGGTAGCCCGCACGCGAGTGCTTCGGCCACGACCATCGCGTAGGTCTCCGCGCGCGATGGCAACAGCAGCACATCGGCACCCGCCCACAGCGAAGCGATATCGGCCCCGTGCGCGGGCCCCTGGACGCCGATCCGTGTTCCTAGCCCCGCTGCGGCAACCGCCTGTTCGGTCGCGTTCTTCGCGTCCCCCGTGGGATCAGCGCCCACCCACAGCGCCGTCCACGCCATGTCCCGCACCGCCGGATCCGCAAAAGCCTCGATGAGCAGGCGGTGATTCTTGCGCGGGCTGTAGGCCGCGACGGTCACGAACCGTGGGGGAGTGCTGCCGAGCGCTAGCGGGGCCGGGTCGGTGCCCGGTTCAGCCACGTCGACCCGCTCAATAACGTAGCGCCGATACAAATCTGCAGCAGCCCATCGGCTGGTCGCGACGACGGCGCATGCCTCCTGGAGCGCCATGGCTTCAGAGGTTCTCAGCTGGTCTATCTCGTTGGGGCTCAGTCCGGTCTCAGCGGGCAACGACAGGTGCACCACCAGCACGACCCGTGCCCCAGCCGCGCGAGCTGACCGCAGAACCTCGGGTGCTGCACAGCCGATCGCTCCATCGAGCAAGATGGGCTCCGCGCGTGCCTGTCCGGACGGCACCAGAGCGGCCTCGAGCAGTCGGCGATCCTCCTTTGAGGGGAAGGGCCAACTGCCGGGGAGCCATTCGATTTCCACGCGCCACTCACCGGCGATGCGCTGGTTGTAGATCGTGCCGCCGCTGGGGCCAGGCAGGTCGGCGGGGCTAATGATTCGCGCTCGCGGCTTACCCACCCGGGAGGCTGTCGTTCGTCGAGGTGCCGTCGATCGTGACGGTGTATCCAGACCATGCGTTCGGATGCTCACGTAGCACGACCTCGATGGAGGTGACGTGTGCCGTGCCATCAAGGGCCCGCAGCGCCATAGCCATCTGCTGCGCGACATACCGAGCCAAGACCTCGGTCGTGCTGAGTATGCCGACGAAGGCCGGGTGGTCATCGAGGTTGCGGTACCCCAGGTCAGCGGTGATTGTGGCCAGCGCCGCCGAGGCTGCTCCGATATCCATCACCACGCCATGCTCGTCTAGGTCAGCGCTGCGCATCGTGGCCTCCACGACATACGTGGCGCCGTGCAGCGCCGCGGCTGGCCCGAAGAACGGGTCGGGCAGGCTGTGGGCGATCATCATGTGGTCGCGAACGGTCAGACTGAACATGTCGCCTCAAATTCGGGGTCGCCGGAGTAGTCAATGACTTCTAACCAGCCAGGACGAAGCCCCGTGCTGACGTGATCCAACGTGTGGGGGAGTTGGTCGAAGGGGCTGCGTCCGGTGATGAGGTGGTCGTAGATCGGGCGGTGCAATTGATCCATGGCCAGGGCCATCCGATCAGCGCGCGTGCGCCGCGCTCGGTTGCCAGCCGCCACCGACGAGACCTGGCTACAGCGGATGCTGAGGCGCTTCGCGTGGAAGTCATGTCCCAGCGGCACCTGCGGGCTGTTTTGGCCAAACCATGACGCTTCGATGATTTCGCCCTCGTACGCCAAAGCCGACAACCCCAACGCCAACCCCTCCTGCGTGCCGGAACAATGGATCACGGTGTCAAACTCGCCGGGCACATTCTCCGCAGAGGCCCACGAGGCCCCGAGGCTCTGCGCCAGATCCTGACTACGAGGGGCCGGATCGACCAGGGTGAACCGCTTCAGTGGAAATTGGCTTAGCACCATCGCCACACTTGCTCCCACGAGGCCACACCCGATCACGGCGATCCGGTCACCGAAGGCAGGGGCGGTGTCCCAGACGACGTTGATCGCCACCTCGAGCACCCCGGCCAGAGCGGCTCGAGCCGAGGGCACACCGTCCGGCACCAGGGTGAGCGCCTCGCGCGGCACGACGTACCGGTCCTGATGTGGATACAGGCAGAACACACGCCGACCCAGCAGGTGTCGATCGGCGTCGTCGCCTACGGCGGCCACGACGCCAACAGAGAGGTAGCCGTACTTCACCGGCCCCCCGAAGTCCCCCTGTTGAAAGGGTGCCCTCATCGAGGCGCTTACGCTTCCCGGGACGGCGCCCGCGTATACGAGCGATTCGGTGCCCCGGCTGATAGCTGAATGCAGCGCCTTCACCAAGACCTGGCCGGTCTCCGGTGAGGTCAGCGGCTCGCTCTGCAAGACGGCGGTGTGCTGACCCGAGCTCCACAGCGCCGTCGCGGTGGTTACTGGTCTCATTGCCGTCATGGGCCCGCTGCCGTCCTGAATACGATGGAGGTGGTGCGCCTGCTCACGCCTGTCGCGCCTCTCGTAGAATCCAACTATGTCTGCGGCGAGATCACCACGGATGTTCACCGTATACGTGGCCATCACTCCGTTGGCGTGTGCGGCGGGAGCGGGGGCGGCCTTGGGTGTGCCGTATGCGGGCGTTGCCGCTTCGAGTGTGGTGGCGATATTGCCAGCAGTGGTGGGCACCATCGTGCTAGGGGAGGCTTTGCGTCGGCGCGGGGCAGCGGAGCCGGTTGGCCCAGCCGACCTGGTGACCGTGGCCCGGGCGGCGTTGGTGGGTCTGTTGGCCGGGTGGGCGATATTGCTGTGGATGGGGTCGGCCCCTACGCCCTCTTGGTGGTTAACCGGGATCGCTGCGCTTGCGTTGGCGCTCGACGGTGTCGATGGAGCGGTGGCTCGGGCCGGTGGCAGCTCGACGGCAGCGGGTGCCCGGCTCGATGCGGAGACCGATGCGGTGATGATGGTTGTAATGTCGGTGATCGTGGCCTACCAGGTCGGGCCGTGGATCCTGCTCGCTGGCGCTTTGCGTTACGCCTTTGCGGTGACGTGGAGTCTGCGCTGGGACGGGACGGCTCGTGCTTACTCGGGGCTACCACCACGAGCGCGCCGCCGGTTCGTGGCCGCCACCTCAGCGGCGGCGCTGGTGGCGGCGACCGCCCCCGTGATGCCCGTCGCAGGGGTCTGGGCCCTCGGCGTGGTGGCGCTGGGACTCCTGCTCGTGTCGTTCGGGGGCGATGCCTTCTGGCTGGAGGCGGGTCGGGGCGGCGGAGTCGTAAGCGACGTAGTAGGTCGGTCGCCGTTGCAGGGTCGAGTAGATACGGCCCACATACTCCCCGAGGATGCCCAAGCACAGCAGTTGCACGGCGCCGACCGCGGCCACGATGACAACGGTTGACGTCCACCCGGCGACCGTGATGTCCAGCATTTTGGCGCTCAGCGCATAGGCCAGCAACAGCATCGACGCGGCAAACCCACCGAGGCCGAACCAGGTGGCCACCCGCAGGGGGGCTAGCGAAAACCCGGTGAATCCATCCACCGTCATGCGGATCATCTGCGGCAACGGGTACTTCGACGACCCAGCCGCGCGGGCCTCACGGGCGTATCCCACCGTTGTCGAAGGGAAACCGAGCGAGGGAACGACCAGACGCAACACGCGGTGGGCCTCGGGCAGCGCATTGACGGCCTGGACCGTGGCCTGTGACATCAACCGGAAGTCGGCAGCGTTATCGGGCGCGTCCTTGGCGCCGGCGGCCCGCATCGCCGCGTAGAAACCGCGGGCGGTGGAGCGCTTAAAGACCGAATCGCTCGAGCGATCGGTGCGCACTCCGTAGACCACGTCGACCCCTTGGGTGCGCGCTGCGCGCAACATGGTCGGAATGGTTTCCGGCGGGTCTTGCAGATCTGCGTCCAGGGTGATCACCCATTGGCCACGAGCTGCGGCGAGCCCGGCCGAGATGGCTGCCTGGTGGCCGGCGTTGGCCCGTAACCGCAGGACACGCAGATGCGGCCATGCACGCAGGTAGCTCTGCAATAACACCGGTGTGTCGTCGCGGGATCCGTCGTCCACCGCGACTACTTCGTATGCCGTGTCGGCGCTCTGACCCTCGGCCTGATCCAACTTGTCCAAGACCGGCCGCAAGCGGTCCACTAGCAGCGGCAGCACGTCGGCTTCGTTAAACATCGGGATGACCACCGACAACTGCACAGACATAGGTCCACTGTATGCGGCGGTGCCCGGTAGTCTGATCCCATGATCACTGCCCTGTCTTTCTTTGCCGCCGAAGGCGAGGAGCACGTCAACGAGTTGTTGTTCGAGCCCGTGTGGTTCGCCGTTATCGCTGCCGGTGTTGCTCTCGGTCTCCTAGCGTTGCTCTGGAGCTTCCGCAACACGCTCGCACTCGACCCCCACGTGGAGCACCACGATGGGGATGACGGCACCGCAAAAGGCCAACACGCCAGCGACGGTGGCCCCGGCCCCATCAAGGGTCAGGCGAGCCAGCACTGATGCGATTGGGAGTGATGGGTGGGACGTTCGATCCCATCCACCACGGCCACCTCGTCGCCGCCAGCGAGGTTGCCTCTGTGCTCGGTCTCGACGAGGTTGTTTTCGTCCCTACTGGCCACCCGTACCGCAAGGAAGCCAGCGCCGTCAGCCCAGCCGAGCACCGGTATTTGATGACGGTCATCGCCACGGCGTCCAACCCGCGGTTCACGGTCTCGCGCGTGGACATTGATCGCGACGGGCCGACATACACCTCGGACACCCTGCGGGATCTCTCGGAATTGCGCCCCGACGCGGAGTTGTTCTTCATCACCGGCGCCGACGCCTTAGCCCAAATTCTGTCGTGGAAGGGCGTCGAAGAGTTGTGGGATCTTGCCCACTTCATCGGCGTCACGCGACCGGGTCACGAACTAACCGACCACGGGCTGCCCAAAGACCGGGTGACGCTCATGGAGATCCCAGCGATGGCCATCTCTTCGACGGACTGCCGGGAGCGCACCGCTCACGGCCAACCCGTGTGGTACTTGGTGCCAGACGGCGTTGTGCAACACATCGGGAAATACCACCTCTACAGCAAGGAGCGTTAAGTGCCAGCCAGCACACGTGCAATCGAACTCGCCCACGCCGCCGCAGATGCGGCCTCCGACAAGTTGGCCGAAGACGTCGTGGCGTTGGATGTCACCGGTCAGCTCGCGCTGACCGACATCTTTGTCATCGCTTCAGCCCCCAACGAACGTCAGGTCGGAGCTATCGTCGACGCGATAGCCGATCGCCTGCTCCAGTCCTCGGCCAAGACCCTGCGGCGTGAAGGCGTGCGTGAAGGGCGCTGGGTGCTCTTGGACTTCGGCGACATCATCGTCCACGTCATGCACGCTGAGGACCGGGCGTTCTACGAGTTGGAACGGCTCTGGAAGGATTGCCCCAGCATCGCTCTCGCCTCCTCGACGGTGTGAGCGAAGGCGCGCGTCTGATCCTGCTGCGTCACGGGGAGACCACGCATAACGCTGCTGGCATCTATCAAGGCCAGCTCGACACGGATCTCTCTGCGACAGGGCTCGCCCAAGCTGTCTCTGCAGCGTCCGCGCTGGCCCTGCTGGAGCCGACCCGCATCGTCTCAAGCGATCTGCGTCGCGCGGCGCATACCGCTGCGGTCTTGGGGGAGCGCACAGCCCTGACGGTCCAGCACGATCGGCGGCTTCGGGAGATTGATGTGGGGGCCTGGTCGGGGCGAAGCCACAGCGACGTCGTCAAGGACTACCCAGACGAGACCCGAGCTATTGGCCAGGGCTTGGATGTGCGCCGTGGGGGACACGGCGAGAGCGTGCACGATGTGAGTCTGCGCACTCGGGAGGTCGCGATAGAAGTGGCCGAGTCGATGTCACCTGGGGAGGTGGTCGTTCTAGTGACCCACGGCGTGGCTGCGCGAGCGCTCCTGAGCGCCCTACTGGGGTGGTCGTACGAGCAAGCGTGGCTCGGCGTGGCTGGCCTGCGTAACTGCCACTGGGCAGAGTTAGCGCATCACCGGACCGGTTGGAGATTGGTGTCGTGGAACGCAAGTGCTTCTATCGCCGTCGGGTTTGAGACCGTTCCAGATCGGGCCCCACGTCCGTAGGTTATGACGACTGCAACGCCGATTTGGTTCGGCGGCGGTGGATGTGGGTACTATTTGTCGTTCCTTACGGGGCTGTGGCGCAGCTGGTAGCGCACCTCCATGGCATGGAGGGGGTCAGGGGTTCGAGTCCCCTCAGCTCCACCAACGATCAACCCCCGCGCTCAAGGTGCGGGGGTTGACGTGTTCCACGTACAATGTAAAAGCCGGTCTTTTGTACCGTTAATTTGGGGCCACCGTCGGCCCACCAATCCACCTTGTCAGGGGCTCCGAATAACCGGCATGAGCAACAACACCAACCGCCGACGCGGCGCACTCGGAATACTCAGCGGAGGAATCGCTGGTGTTGCCGGTGTGCTCGCTGGCCAGGCCGTGGCCGCATTGCTCACTGGCGTGACAGGCCCGGTCTTCGCAGTCGGAAACCGCGCTGTCGATTGGGCACCGCGCCCCGCTAAAGAATTTGCCATCGAAACGTTCGGTACGGCAGATAAGATGGTGCTGATCGGATCCGTTCTTGCGGTGGTCGGCATACTCGCCCTCTTTATGGGTTGGCTGGGGACGCGCCGACTCATTCCGGGTCTTATCGGCTTTGCGGCCTTGGTATTTATTGCGGGACTGGCAATGGTCACCGATCGAGTGGCTAGCGCCAGTATCCCGATGCGTCTCATTCCTATTGCTGCGATTGCACTTGTCGGTATCGGGGGATTGGCGTGGATGCTTAAGGCTCTGTCACAGGGCGAAGGATCTTCTCCGCTGTCGGCAACGGCGCACCCACCCCGAGGTTTCAACCGACGCGCGTTTGTCGTGGCTGCTTCGGCCATTGCAGCGACCGGTGCTGTCGGTGGAGTGGTCACTCGCGTCTTCTCCGGGGCAGCCGCACTCGGCTCGCGAGAAGCACTGACCCTGCCCAGTCCGGCGCGGAAAGCTCCCGAAGTGCCGGCCGGCGTCACGTTCGAGGACGTCGACGGGCTGACTCCCTACCTCACCGACAACGCTGAGTTCTACCGCGTGGACACCGCACTGCAGGTGCCCGACGTGCCGCTCGAGGGTTACAGCCTCCGCATTCACGGCATGGTCGACCGCGAGCTCAACCTCAGCTTTCAAGACCTCCTCGACCGCAGGCTGGTCGAGAAGCGCGTGACGCTGACCTGCGTGTCGAATCCTGTCGGCGGTGGCTACGTCGGTAACGCCACGTGGTTAGGCGTGTTGATGCGCGACCTACTGGAAGAAGCGGGCGTGCAGGACGGCGCTGACGCCGTGAAGTCCACTAGCGCCGATGACTTCACTGCTGGGACCCCTCTAGCGGTCCTGACCGACGACCGCGATGCCTTGGTGGCCCTTGGGATGAACGGTGAGCCGCTCCCGCTGGAGCACGGGTTCCCCGTGCGGATGGTGACGCCCGGCTTGTATGGCTACGTCTCGGCGACGAAATGGCTCGTCAACTTGGAGGTCACGCGCTTTGCGGATTTTGAGGCTTACTGGACCACGCGCGGCTACGACGCCAAGGCACCGATCAAGTTGTCGTCTCGGATCGACGTCCCAGCATCGTTCGCCAACCTGGATGCCGGCGACGTGACCGTGGCGGGGGTGGCCTGGGCCCAAGATCGCGGCATTGCTAAGGTAGAAGTTCGTGTCGACAAGGGTAAGTGGGAAGAAGCAGAACTTGCCAACCCGGACAGCGACGACACATGGCGACCGTGGCGCTGGATTTGGCCGGCAAAAGCTGGCAGTCACAGCATCGAAGTCCGCGCAACGGACTCCACAGGTGAAACACAAACTTCCGATCGCGAGCCCGTAGCTCCGAACGGATCCACCGGATGGCACAACGTGACGGTGAAAGTCAGTTGAGCCAACCGGCTCCACGACCCCCAATAGAAAGGCACAATCATGCGCGTTCAGAAGATTTTCCTAACAGTGGCGATGGCCTCCGTGCTGACGGTGTCAGCGTGCGGTAGCGACGAAGAGCCGGCTCCTGCTGGTGGCGGCGAGAGCACCCCAGCCGAAACCGGCGACGACTCGATGATGACCGACGACTCGATGATGACCTCCGACGACATGGCTGGCGAGACCGGTGACATGGCTGGCGAGACCGGCGCCATGGACCCGGCCTCCGAGCTCGTGGGCGCTGGCTGTGCGGACTACGCCGCCGCTGTCCCCGAGGGCGACGGTTCGGTTGCCGGAATGGCGCAGGACCCGGTGGCCGTCGCGGCCGGCAACAACCCGTTGCTGACCACGCTGACCGCCGCAGTTTCCGGTGGGATCAACCCCGACGTGAATTTGGTCGACACCCTCAATGGTGACGAGTTCACCGTCTTCGCTCCCGTCGACGACGCGTTCGCCCAGTTGGACGAGGCCACGCTGGAGACCTTGAAGACGGACTCCGAGTTGCTCACGAGCATCCTGACCTACCATGTCGTTCCCGGCAAAATGAGCCCGGCCGACATTGCTGGTCAGACTGTGGCGAGCGTCCAGGGCGGCGACGTTGAGGTCACCGGCGAAGGCGACGAACTGATGGTCAACGACGCCACGGTCATCTGTGGTGGCGTGCAGACCGCCAACGCCACGGTGTACCTGATCGACACGGTCCTGAGCCCGCCCAGCGAGTGATTGACCGCCGTATACGCGGCATGTGATTGATATACACAAAGCCTGCCCCCGAATTTCCCAGGAGATTCGGGGGCAGGTTTTGTGCGCCCCGTGCGAGTTATCGGGCCCGGCGCCTGACCGCGGCGGCCACTTCGGCGAACACCGGCTCTGCCAACACGGCCCCGATGCGGCGCACCCCTCGAGGATCGAGCTGCAGGATACGGTCCACCCGGGCTTCGCTCGGACGGCGCTCTCGGTCCCACTCCCCACTGCCGACACCGATCCAGAAGCGTCCCTGGCCCGCTTCCTGCTCGGCGTCGCGAGCGTGGTCTTGGCTGGTGAGTTGTAGGGCCAAGAGGAGTCCAGCATTGCGGCCGATCACGAGCACGGGGCGATCTTTACCTTGGCTGTGGTCCTCCTCGTAGGGCACCCAGGTCCACACCACTTCACCGGGGTCGGCCAAATCATCCTCGACCGGTTTATACGACATCGGTGGCGCGCCGATGTAATCGCCTGCATACCCGTCCCCGTTGTCAGTTCGCCCCGAACTGGCGCCGCCCTTGCGCGGTCGGCGACCGGTGGCAGTGCCCGGCTTTGGCTGTTTCCGCCGCTGCTTGGCAACTTCGCGGACGATGCTTGACGCGATGGACAGGGCTTTGGACAGCGAACGGTTGACCATGGCCGCATCGTAACCAGTCGCCGCGCTCATGGGTTGTCCGTCTTGGGCGGTGAGCCTGACGTTGACGTTTGCCATCATCCTGCTTGCTGCGGTGCAGCTCTCGACGCGCGCCAACCGGACCATCATGTCGACGGCCGACATCTTCCTGCTCGGGGGATTTGTCGTCGGTCAGGGTGTCTTCGGGTGGGTGCAGCTCTCGCCTTCGGGCTGCCCCTGACCTTGCTCATCACGGCGGCGCTGGCACATTTCGTCGCGAGGCTGGCTTGGCCTGCGGCTCTCCTGATCGGTGCCATTCTGGCGCCGACCGACCCCGTGTTCGGGTCAGCCCTGGTAGGCAATAAGAAAGTGCCGGGTCGACTGCGGCATGTGCTCAATGTGAAGTCGGGGGTAAACGACGGCTTGGCCCTGCCCTTTGTCGTGATTCTCCTGGCGACCGCAGAAGGCTCGGGGGATCTTCACCTGAGGGAGTCGGGCTCGGAGATTATTATCGGTCTTGTTATCGGGGTGGCAGTTCCGTGGCTTGCTACCCGGCTTGAGGCGCCGCGCATAATTTCGGCCTCTGCGATCTATGCCCCACTCAACGGCTTCGCCATCGGGCTTTTAGTCTATGCCTTCAGCGAGGCTTTCACGGCAACCTGTTCTTAGCGGCCTTTGCCGCTGGCATCACGGTGGCGACGGTGGGCCAAGGTCAGCGTCAATCGTTTGATTGTTCGGCGAGTTGATTGCGGAATTGCTCAAACTCTTCGCCCTCTTGGTCTTCGGTGTCCTGATTTCGGTGGAATTCCTGCTGGAGATTCCATGGACTGGGTGGGTTTTGTCGCGTTGGCCCTGGCTCCGTGTTTCCTCGGAACGGGGTTGAGTGTGCACGAGCAAGCGGCCGCTATGTGGTTCGGGCCAAAAGGTTTCGCGTCGGTGGTCTACGGCCTCATCGTGCTCAACAGTCCGCTGGTGGCCGCCGACGAGATCTATCACCTAGGAGCACTGACCATCGTCGTGTCCATCCTGGCCCACTCCTCGACCGACGTGGTGGCTCGATGGTTCGACGTGCCTGGTGAGACGCCCACCTGGCGCGGCGAGCGGGATGCGTCGCCTTCCGGAGAGGCATGACAGACTCAGGAGTTCACTCATCCTCCCCCCGAGCCTGACGAGGTCTTGCCCGCGTGTCCCCTATTGCCCGCGTTGCCCCGCAACCGGCGGCCACCCCGCCCGAGATCATCCGCAACTTCTGCATCATCGCGCACATCGACCACGGCAAGTCGACGCTGGCCGACCGAATGTTGCAGATCACGGGTGTGGTCGATGACCGGGCGATGCGTGCGCAGTATCTGGACCGGATGGACATCGAGCGCGAGCGCGGCATCACCATCAAAAGCCAAGCGGTGCGTATGCCGTGGGCCGTGATTGATCAGCCCGACCCGGCCGCCGCGGTTGCCGTAGCCGGTCGGCACGCGAGCGAGACGGCATACGTGCTCAACATGATCGACACACCCGGTCACGTCGACTTCACCTACGAGGTGAGCCGGTCGCTCGCCGCCTGCGAGGGCGCCGTTCTGCTGGTCGATGCTGCGCAGGGGATCGAAGCGCAGACACTCGCCAACCTGTACTTGGCGATGGAAAACGAGCTCTCGATTATCCCGGTGCTCAACAAGATCGACCTGCCCGCCGCCCAACCAGAGAAGTATGCCGAGGAACTGGCCCACCTGATCGGCTGCGACGTCGAGGACGTCATGCACGTCTCGGGCAAGACGGGTCAAGGGGTCACCGAACTGCTGGACCGGATCGTGCGCGACCTGCCTGCTCCGGTCGGCGACGCCGATGCGCCCCCGAGGGCCATGATTTTCGACTCCGTCTACGACACCTACCGCGGCGTAGTGACGTATGTGCGCGTCATCGACGGCAGCCTTTCGCCGCGCGAGAAGATCGCCATGATGTCGACCAAGGCCACCCACGAGCTGCTAGAAATCGGCGTGGTGTCGCCGGAGCCGATGAAGTCTAAGGGGTTGGGCGTGGGCGAGGTAGGATACCTCATCACGGGCGTGAAAGATGTGCGTCAGTCCAAGGTCGGCGACACCGTCACGGGTGCGAACAACATGGCCACCACGGCGTTGGGCGGCTATAAGGACCCGAGGCCGATGGTCTTCTCGGGTCTGTATCCCATCGACGGCTCGGACTACCCGACCCTGCGTGATGCGCTGGACAAACTGAAACTCAATGACGCCGCACTCGTCTACGAGCCCGAGACCTCGGTGGCCCTCGGCTTCGGCTTCCGGGTTGGCTTCCTGGGGATGCTGCACCTGGAGATCGTCCGCGAACGGCTGGAGCGCGAGTCGAACCTTGAACTCATCTCCACGCTGCCGAACGTGGAATACCTGGTCAAGATGGACGACGGTTCGGTCATCGACGTCACGAACCCGAGCGAGTTTCCGTCCGGCAAGATTGGTGATGTCACCGAGCCTGTCGTGCGGGCCACCATTCTGATACCGAGCGAGTACATCGGGTCCATCATGGAGTTGTGCCAGACGCGTCGAGGAACGCTGCGCGGCATGGACTACCTCTCACCCGAGCGTGTCGAGATGCGCTACACCCTGCCGCTGGCCGAAATCGTCTTCGACTTCTTCGATGTCTTGAAGTCGAAGACCCGGGGGTATGCCTCCTTCGAATACGAGCCCGACGGTGAACAGGTGGCCGACCTAGTCAAGGTCGACATCTTGCTCCAGGGCGAGCAGGTCGATGCGTTTAGTTCGATCGTGCACAAAGACAAGGCCTACGCCTACGGGGTGATGATGGTCGGCAAGCTCAAGGAGCTCATCAACCGTCAGCAGTTCGAGGTGCCGATCCAGGCGGCGATCGGCTCGCGCATCATTGCCCGCGAATCCATCCGCGCCATCCGCAAGGACGTGACAGCCAAGTGCTACGGCGGTGATATCAGTCGTAAACGTAAACTGCTTGAGAAGCAGAAGGAGGGCAAGAAGCGGATGAAGATGGTCGGCACTGTAGAGGTTCCCCAGGAGGCTTTCATTGCTGCATTGTCCCAAGACCCCACGGCGGTCGAGAAAGCCAAGAAGTGAGCGACGGATCTCAGGTGCCCACCGCTGGGGCTTCTGAGGCCGTAGAAGCAGTGGTTGCCGGCGGCATACATCGTGTTTCGCGCATCCGGTCGTTCACCCGGCGGGGTTCCCGTATGCCGGCCGGCCACCAGTCGGCCTATGCCGCGATGGCACCTGCGTTCGTGATCCCCGTGCCGCGGGCACGCGAGGGCGACGACACGACGGTCGATACGGCATACCGGCTGAATGCTGGTGAAGCTTTTGGTCGTTCAGCGCCGCTGGTGATTGAGATTGGTCCCGGATCGGGCGATGCCATCCGCGCTGGGGCTGCTGCCCGGCCCGAGTGGAACCTGCTTGCCATCGAGGTATGGCGCCCCGGGATCGGCCAGACCCTGGCTCGGATGCGCCACGAGCCGCTGCGGAATATTCGCTTCGTCGAGGCCGACGCGGCGTTGGCCATGGCCACCATGGTGACGCCGGGGTCCGTGTATGAGGTCTGGACGTACTTCCCTGATCCCTGGCCTAAACGACGACACCAAGACCGCCGACTCGTGGGAGCTGCGCTGGCCGAGAGCGTCTCGTGCGCCTTGGAGCCCGGGGGAGTCTGGCGCTTGGCGACCGACTGGGCTCCCTACGGCATCGCCATGCGCAAACTGCTCGACGTCGACGACCGGTTTGAGTTGATCTCGGACGATCCGGCACCGCTTCGCCCGTTGACCCGATTCGAACGCAAAGGCCTCGAGGTAGGCCGGACCATCACGAACCTCAACTACCGCCTGCGCGGCTAACTCGACCGCCATCCGGAAGGGGTGCCTCGGCACGTCGCTTTGGTAAATCGACCGGCAGCATACGCACCAGATTTCGATAGTTTCCGGTGCGGCTCCTGCCGTTCGATGAGTTGTGTCCGACTCCGTGGCCTAGCGAATCGGCACGCGGGCGATCATCCGGTAGAAGGCCGCGGCACTGAGGGCAAAAAGCCCGACACCGAGAAAGGGCTGCCACGAACGGCTCACACCGAGCAGACGGCCAAAGGGTGTCCACTGGTTCTGCGGATCAAGCAACAAAGTCGAGACCACAAATCAGGGGCGCCAGCATCAACGGCAATGAGAGAGTGCCCCGCAAGGCACCCCACCGGTAGTGCGCAACTCCCACGAGTGGGCCGCTGATGGTCCCGGCCATGAAAATCAGGATCGTACCGCCGACGTAGGGCCACACGCCGGTGGCTCGGACCGTCGCTGAGGGGTAGTAATCTCCACCGTGAAACCAACCGAGCGCACCGTAGATCTGCCCTTCGAGCAGCAGGAGCGTCGCAAGGCCAACCGCGTAGCCGACCGCTGTCGCGGCAGCAGCGATCACCGCGCCCCGAAAGAACGAACGTCGCGTGGTGCCCGCGGCCACGTGGACGGGTAGGTAGACCGAGACAACACTGATAGCCATGGCGAACTGGAACCAGAGGGCAGCCTGGTGCACGAACTGCATCCCTGACAGCGACACCTCGGTGAAGCGACTGATGGTGAAGAGGGCGACACTGCAGATGACCACGGCTCCTGTCCAGAACCAGGCAGCTCGCACCATAAGCGCCATGAGAACTTGGCGCGCCACGTGCTGCCACTGCGGTATGCGCCGTGCCTGCAGATCTGCGACGGTCGTGGTGGTCAAGACGACCCCCTGGTGAGGTCAATGAAGAGGTCCTGGAGAGGGCTGGGCCGATAGTCACTCCGGCATCTTCGGCCACCTGCAGCATGGCCTACATAGAGGCGCTCGACCACTGTTGTCGGTCCGGTCAAGGTAATGCCGCGGCTGCGAAATCGCTCGGACTCGTCGCTGAGCAGGACGGTCTTGCCGTCCAGGATGGTGACCGTCTCGAGGAAAGACTCCACCTCGCCGATCAGATGACTCGCGATGACGATGGTGCGGGGTCGCTCAGCAAAGTCGGTGATCAACTCGTTGTAGAACTGTTGCCGGGTGGGCGCGTCCATCCTCAGGTGCACCTCGCCGAACATGGTCAAAGGGGCCCGGGAGGCCAAGCCGATGACCGCGCCGAGGGCCGATCGTTGACCGCGGAGAGCGAAGAAGGCTTGGTCCCCGGATCCAGGCCGAAGGTGGTCAGGAGACGGTCGGCATACGCCCGGTCGAAGGTGGGCCGGGAGCGTTCCATCAGCTTCAAGGTGCTGGAGAGGGCTCTTCTGCGATGACGTCGCCGCTTTCACGGATCATGCAGATGCCGGTCATCAGCTGCTCGTCGGCGAACGGGTCGCGACCCTCTATCGGAATGGAGCCGCGATGGGGCGCCCGGACCGAGGCCAAAGCCGACATGAGCGTGCTCTTGCCCGTGCCGTTGCGGCCGAGAAGCCCGTGTATGCGGTCTGGCGCGAGGTCGAGTGTGACGTCGGCGAGGGGCTCCTTGCGCCCGTACCGCAGACTGAGGTCGTGGGTCTGAACGGCATATCCGTTCATGACGGTCCCTTTCGCAGGTGATTCATTAAGTCGTCGTGGGTGATGCCGAGGAGCGCAGCATCGCGCCGGAGCGGATCGAATCGGTCGGTGAAGAACGCTCCGCGGCGCTTAACCCGTAGTTGTTCGGCGGCCCCGTCGCAGACGAACATCCCAACCCCGCGCTGTTTGCGCAGGATGCGTTCGTCCACAAGTGCGGTGAAGGCCTTAGCGGCCGTGGCGGGGTTGATCCGGTAGGTGGTCGCGTAGGCGGTGGTGGACATCACCTGGTCTGCCGGTCGATGCGGGTAGCGCTCGTAGCCTGTGGATAACCTCAGCGCTGAGGGCTCATGAGCGGTGATAGTTCGGGGATGCAACCTGGAGGCGGCGACGGTTGGTTCACCCGGGCCGAAGCCGAGGCCGGAGGCATCGGCTGGCGAGCGTTGGCGGGGCCGACCTATCTGCGCCTTTCACCGGTGTCTACGCGTATGCCGACCATCGGCAGTTGCGCCGGGTCGCGGCCTTGGCCGGGATTGGTGCCTCGAAGGACCCTGCTGCGGTGGCCAGTCACCACACTGCGGCCGCGCTTTGGGGGGCAATAGCGCCTTCAACGGGGACTGTGCCTTCGGGAAATACGCGGAGGCGTCCACGCGGGCTGGTGGTTCACACTGCTGACCGGTCATCCACGTGGCACCGGGGTGTGCCGATTACCTCGCCTGCCCAGACTTTCGTCGACATGGCGACGTATCTCCCGCTGCTTGACCTCATGGTGCTAGGGGATTCGATGGTGCGGCGTACCGCTGCGACCCCGGCCGATCTAGTGGTGGCCGCCTCAGCCACGCGGGGTCGCAACGCACGGCTGGCTCGTCGGGTGGCCAGATTAGTCAGGGCAGACGTCGACTCGCCGATGGAAACGACGACTCGACTGCTCATCGCGCTTGCGGGTCTGCCAGAGCCTGTGGTCAATCACGTGATCCGCGATGTGGATGGTGCGCTGAGGCGGCGGCTGGATATGGCATACGTCGAGGCGCGGCTGGCGGTCGAATACGACGGTCGCCAGCACGCAGAATCAAATGTCCAGTGGCAGGTGGACGTTGGCCGCCGCGAGGAGTTAGACGGCGACGGCTGGCGAATGATGGTGGTGATGGCCAAAGACATCTATCGCACCCCGGTCCATACCGTTGACCGACTGCGCGCGGCAATGCGACGGGCCGGCATACCCATCGGCGCGGGCAGCGACGAATGGCGCGACCACTTTCCGCCGCGCTAAAGGAACCGGGCAACTGGGGACGCCGATGCGCGGGAAATAACGACATCAGCATCGGTGCGGACGTCCCCGGCTGGTATGCCGTCAGTCGCCGGTGGTTTCGCGGCCACGGCTGACGATGGCCGGGTCGGGTTGGCCCACGATGTCCCGGTCTTTATCGGTGTAGTCGAACTGGCTCAGGAAGGTCCGCATCGAGGCGACCCGTGAGCGCTTCTTGTCGTTAGACTTGATGGTGGTCCACGGCGCATGGTCTGAGTCGGTCCGCCGGAACATGGCTTCTTTGGCGTTGGTGTAGGCATCCCACTTGTCCAAGGATTCCAGGTCCATCGGCGAGAGCTTCCACCGGCGCACGGGGTCAAGTTGGCGGATGGCGAACCGGGTCCGCTGCTCGTTCTGGGTCACCGAGAACCACAACTTGGTCAACGACATACCCGACTCGACAAGCATCTTTTCGAACGACGGTGCCTGCTGCATGAACTGTTCGTACTGATCGTCGCCGCAAAAGCCCATCACCCGCTCGACGCCGGAACGGTTGTACCAAGACCGGTCGAACAGCACGATCTCTCCGTTGCTCGGCAGGTGCTTGACGTAGCGCTGGAAGTACCACTGCCCCAATTCGGTCTCGGTCGGCTTGGTCAGCGCGACGACTCGCGCGCCACGAGGGTTCAGGTGCTCCATAAACCGTTTGATCGAGCCACCTTTACCGGCGGCGTCCCGGCCCTCGAAGATCACGACGTGGCGGGTCTGGGTCTCGCGCGCCCACGCCTGGAACTTCAGCAACTCGATCTGCAGCAGATACTTCTCCACGGCGTAGTAGTCCCGTGTCATTCGGGAGTCGTACGGGTACTCATCGCGCCAGGTGTCGACCGCGCTGCCGTCCGGAGCGATGAGGTCCGGGTCTGAGCCCTGGTCGTCTCGCACGGAATATCCCTCGGTGCGCAACTGGTCGATGTACTCACGGAAATCCGTTTGCTGATCCACAAAACGACCCTAGTGGTACCGGGTGAACATCACATGCTCAGACCTCGGGGACAATGAGCGGTATGCCGCCAGCCATGCCGTCGGGTGACCCGGCACCAGCCGACGGATCACTCCCATCAGGGAGTCTGCGCACACTTGGCACGACACCTCTAGGGATCTATCTGCACGTCCCATTTTGCCGAGTTCGGTGCGGCTATTGCGATTTCAACACCTACACGGCCTCGGAGCTCGGGCCGCGCGGTGCGAGTGCAGAAACCTTTGCCGACACCGCCCTGTCCGAGATCGCCATGGCTGCCGGTGTGCTGGGCGCGGCGGGCGCCCGAGCCCCTGTTGTGTCTACGGTCTTCATTGGTGGTGGCACCCCAACGTTGCTCCCGGCTCGCGACCTGGCTCGGATGGTGCAGGGCATCCGTGACACCTGGGGTCTGCCCGACGACGCTGAAATCACCACTGAAGCCAACCCCGACACCCTTAACCCCGAGGTCGCACAGGACTTGGCGGCTGCCGGCTTCACCCGGGTGAGCATCGGTATGCAGTCCGCTGTGCCCCACGTGTTGGCGACGCTGGACCGCACCCACGACCCGGCCAACGTCGCGATGGCGGTGGCAGCAGCACGCCAGGCGGGCCTACAGGTCAGCCTCGACCTGATCTACGGCACGCCGGGGGAGAGCCTCGACGATTGGCGGATCAGTGTCGACGCGGCGCTGGCGCTGGCACCGGACCACGTGTCGGCATACGCGTTGACGATCGAGCCCGGAACCGCGATGGGGGCAGCGGTGCGCCGAGGCAGGTTGCCGATGCCCAGCGACGACGACGAAGCCGACAAGTACGAACTCGTCGACGAAGCCCTCACTGCGGCCGGGTATCAATGGTACGAAATCTCTAATTGGGCCCGCTCCGCCGACATGCAGTGCCGACACAACGTGGCCTACTGGCGCGGCACCAACTGGTGGGGCATCGGGCCTGGGGCTCACAGCCACATCGGCGGTACGAGGTGGTGGAACGTCAAACACCCCGCGGCGTACGCGGACCGCCTCACTGCCGGTGCCAGCCCGGTTCATTCGCGCGAGATCCTCACCGCCGAGCAACGCCACGATGAGCACGTGCTCCTTGGCATTCGACTCGCCATCGGCCTAGACCTTGCTCTGCTGAGCGATCAGGGGCGTCACGCTGTGGCCGGGCTGGTTTCTCAAGGGCTGCTCGAAGGATGGGCTGTGATCAGTGGACGGGCGGTCCTGACCCGCCGAGGTCGGCTCATCGCTGACACCGTGGTGCACACACTGCTGGTCTAGACCGATCTGTGGCGACGCGTGATCTAGACGGCGCGCGCCCTGATTCGCAATGAGACACCAGGTAGAGCGCCCACCGGGAGCACGCGTTCGAGCGCCACGATCGCTCGCAGCGTCTGATTGACGATGGGGTTCATCTCCTCAAGGTCACTTCCCGAACTGGATCGGCGACGCAGCGCCACCACGGGTCGAAGCAAGACATTCCACGACCGCGCCCTCTCGACCACGAATCCGTTGCGGGCAAAGAGATCCAGCAACTCGGCTCGGGTGTATCGCCGCACATGGCCGACCGCCACGTCGTGAGCGCTCCACAGCCGCATGTCGACGGGGACTGCGATCAGCGCAACACCTCCTGGCCGAAGCACCCGGTGAATCTCGCGTACCGCCGCATCATCGTCCCCAATGTGCTCCAACACGTCGAAAGCCACTACGAGATCCATTGCATCGTCGGCGCACGGGAGCGCCGTGGCGTCTGCGCGCAGCACCGACAAGCCGCGATCGCTGGCGATCTGGGCGCCGGCCTCGCCGTACTCCAGGGCGAGTGAGAGCCATCCGGCACCCCGCAGCACACGTGTGTTGCCGCCACCGGCCGCTCCGATGTCGAGGGCCACCCCAGGAGTCATGCCGACAATATCGCGTCCTAACAAGATGCGACGCTCGCGATACCACCAGTGCTCGTCTTCGAGGTCGGCGAGTTTACGAATCTCTGTGTGGTCCAAGGTCTACTTCAGGATCGGGATCTGCATTGGGTAGGTGTAGACAATCCCGTTGTTGGCTTTAATAGCGGCCATGACGTGGATGATCATTGCGGCGATCCACACGATGATGCCAACCGGAATGGTGACAAGAAGTCCCACACCTAAGGTCAGGATGGAAACCGCCAGCAGGATGGCGTAGACAATCCACAGACTGACGTTGAAGTTGAACGCACCGGCGGACGCATGCCTGACCCGTTGGCTCTTGTCCTTGTAGATCGCCCAGATGATCAATGGTCCCAGGAAGTTCAACATCCCAGCGCTGATCAGCGCCGCGACGGGGGCCGAAAGATGAGCCAGGATCGACCAGGTCCTTTCCTCCGAATCACTGAGTCCGCCTAGGGCGTTATCGGGCTGGCCGGCATACTGCTGCGGCCCTGGTTGGTATTGCTCAGCACCGTATTGCTGCTGGGGCTGACCGCCTTGGTACGAGTCCGGACCAGGCTGGTTCGGCTGACCCACATACCCCTGGGTGGGCGGCGCCGGGTTGCGGTCGGGCTCCTGCGGCTCGTTAGGATGCGACGACCCACCGGGGGCGGGTGGTGGGGGAGGCGGTTGGTTGCTCATGGCTCACTCCGATTCTGTTGATGGCGCGGTGACAAAGTCGATCAACTCTTCGACGCTAGCCAAGAGCGTTGGTTCCACGTCTTGATACGACCGGACAGTTCCGAGGATGCGTCTCCAGCCCATTGCGACGTCGGTTTGCGTCGTATGCGGCCAGCCCAGCTCAGCAAGGACGGCATGTTTCCAGGAGCGCCCGTGCTCGATCACCGGCCACACGTCGAGCCCCAAGCGGGCTGGGCGCACCGACTGCCACACGTCGACGTAGGGGTGACCGAGGATGCGCACATGCCGGGAAAGGGGCAGTGCTTCGGCGGTGCGCACGATGCGAGTCTCTTTGGTGCCAGGCACGAGGTGGTCGACGAGGACGCCCATCCGACGCTGATCGGTCGGCTTGAAGTCTTCGATGACCGCTGAAAGGTCATCGACTCCATCGAGGGCCTCGACCACGATGCCCTCGATCCGCAGATCGGCGCCCCAGACCTTCTCGAGCAACTCGGCGTCGTGCTTGCCTTCCACGAAGATGCGCGAGGCGCTGGCCACCCGGGCGGGAGCATCAGCCACGGCGCGCGAGCCGCTGGCGGTCCGGGTTGCTGCCTGCCGGGCCCTCGCCAACGCGGCGGCATTGTCGGCGGTCGGAGGCGTCAGGATCACCGGGAGGCCATCGACCAGGAAGCCCGGCCCCAACGGGAACCCTCGGGTCTTGCCGCGGCGATCCTCAAGGTGGACGACCTGCATACCTCCGGCTTTTTCGACGCGCACCACCGCGCCACACCACCCGGTCTCGACGTCTTCGACGACTACACCGATATCGGCCACCAGAGACGACGAGCGCCCGCGCGGCGGCACCTTCCAGTCGCCGGATAAGACGTCGTTCCCATATCGGTCGCTCACCGGGTCATCTTCTCAATTATGGGCACCCAAGAGGGTTCGGCGCGCCAAGGCATCGGCTTCGTAGGCTTCGCCAATCAGCGCGACTAGATCGTCGGTGAGGGCACCTGGACCCATGAGATTGAAGGTGTGGAAGTACCGAGACCCCTGCCGCTGTACGCGAAGGCTGGGCGCTGGACCGTCGGAGGCCCGGGTGAGTTTGACGGTCAGGGCGGTCCAGTTGGTCTTGGTCCGCAACTGAGCAAAAGCGCTGCGCCGCTTCAGGAACAGCCCCACCTGGACCGGCTCCACGCGGGCGTCTGGCATGGACTCCGCTAGTTCGATGAGCGCCTGCGCGACCGGCCGTTCGTATGCCGGAGCGTGGGCAAGCCACTCATTGAGACCCAACGCGGGAGAGCACGTGTGACCGGCGTTGGCGCGCGCGAACGTTCGCTCACACTCAGGGCACGTCCAGTCGCTCATCTCAGACTTGAGTGTGCCGCATTGCTGTGACAGTGGGGGTAGCAACGTACGCTTGGCACTCGTAGGACCGGAGTGCCAAGCACCTCGCCTGGGCGGCGAGCACCGTGACCGCAGAGCGTGAGCCACAAGACCGTGTTATGGAGGTGAAGCCCGTGAGTGATGACCGCAAACTCGAGGTGTTGCGAGCCATCGTGCAGGACTACGTTCGTACCAGCGAGCCCGTGGGCTCCCGCGCCCTGCTGGAGCGGCATTCCCTCGGCGTCTCGGCCGCCACCGTCCGTAACGACATGGCCGCGCTCGAGGAAGAGGGTTTGATCACCGCTCCGCATACCAGCGCGGGCCGGGTGCCCACCGATGCGGGCTACCGACTCTTCGTGGATCGCCTTTCCAGCATCAAACCGTTGAGCGGCGCCGAGAAAGTCGCCATCAGGCGGTTCCTGGAAGGGGCCGTCGACCTCGACGACATTGTCGGGCGCACCGTGCGGCTGCTGGCGTCGTTGACCAACCAGGTTGCGGTCATGCAGTACCCCTCGCTGAGCCAGTCCACCGTGCGACACATCGAATTGGTGCCGGTCGGCGGGTCGCGGCTGATGATCGTGCTCATCGTCAACACCGGTCGCGTCGAGCAGCGCGTCATCGACACTGGCCGCGACCTCACCGATCGCCACGAGGCGATTGCGCACCTACGTTCGGTGTTTAACGCGACTGCCGTCTCCCAGGCCCTTACCGCCGCGCCGGCGTTACTGAGTTTGGCTCTGGCCCGGGTGCCGGACACCGACCGAGAGATGGCCCGTGCGGTCGTTGCGACGCTGCAGGACGCCCTGGCTGAGCAAACCGAGGAGCGCTTGGTGATGGCCGGCACCGCCAATTTGGCTCGTGGTGGCAACGATTTCCCGACGTCTCTGGGAGAAGTTTTGCAAGCCCTGGAAGAACATGTGGTGCTTTTGAGGTTGATGGGGAGTAGGGCATCGCTTGCTAACGACGCTGTGGCCGTCAGCATCGGTGCCGAAAACCCGTTTGAAGGCTTGCGCACCACGTCCGTGATCACCACGACATACGGCCCCGCTGGGGGTTTGGGTGTTGTGGGCCCGACCCGGATGGATTACCCGATGGCGATGGCGTCGGTGCGTGCAGTGGCGCACTACGTGTCGACCATTCTTGAGACGTAAAGCGCCACAGCGCCGCATGGACATTTCGAGACTGAGCATTCCCGTTGAAGAGCACGACGACAAGGACTAAAGAGTGAACGACTACTACGCCGATCTGGGTGTCGAGCGTGACACCAGCGCCGAGGACATCAAGCGGGCCTACCGCAAAAAGGCGCGCAAACTGCACCCCGACGTCAACCCCGGTGCTGAGGCCGAGGCCGAGTTCAAGCGCGTTTCCCAGGCGTATGACGTGCTTTCCGATCAGACCAAGCGCTCGTCATACGACCGGGGTCAGGACCCCTATGGCGGGGCGACCAACGGTTTTGGGCAGGGCTTCACCTTCACCGACATCATGGACGCGTTTTTCGGCGGGTCTGCTGCGGGTGGCCGAGGGCCGCGCTCGCGCACCCAGCGTGGTCAAGACGCATTGATTCAGCTTGATATTGACTTGTCCGTCGCGGTGTTCGGTGGCGAGCAGACGCTGACCGTCGACACTGCCGTGCATTGCTCGACCTGTTCGGGCTCCGGCGCACAGCCGGGGTCAGGGCACCGCACCTGCTCGGTGTGTCAGGGCCGTGGCGAAGTGCAGCAGGTGCAGCGTTCGTTCCTGGGTCAAGTCATGACGTCGCGTCCGTGCAGTGCGTGCCGCGGGTATGGCGAGGTCATCGAGAACCCGTGCTTCGACTGCTCTGGCGAGGGCCGGGTTCGCACCCGCCGGGACTTGACGATCAAAGTGCCCGGCGGCGTGGACTCCGGCACGCGCATCCGGATGACCGGCGAGGGCGAGGTCGGCCCTGCTGGTGGCGAGGCGGGGGATCTCTACGTCGAGATCGCGGTCCAGCATCACGAGACCTTCCGCCGTCGCGGGGATGACCTACATTGCTCGATCGAAGTGCCGATGACGGCCGCCGCCTTGGGCGCGACGCTGACGGTGCACACGCTTGACGGTCCCACCGAAGTCGACCTCAAGCCGGGTGCGCAGCCCCAAGACACGGTCACGCTGGCCGGGCACGGGGTGACCCACTTGCGCGGCACCGGGCGCGGCGACCTGATCGTCCACCTAGACATCAAGGTGCCGACCAAACTGACCGATACGCAGCGCCAGTTACTCAACGACTTCGCGGAGTCTCGCGGAGAGTCGCGCCCTCAGGGGCAGATGAACTCGGCGCACGGTGGCATCTTCGGCAAGTTCCGGGAAGCCTTCTCCGGCCGGTGAGCGCTCCGCTCTTTCTGCTCGAAGATGGCACCCTCAACGGCGCGGCCGTGGGGTCCGTGTTGACCCTGGACGGCCTCGAAGGGCACCACGCGGTGACCGTCGCTCGTATGCGGTTTGGCCAGGCGATCGTGCTGGCGGACGGTTCAGGGGCGTTGGCCCAGTGCGTGGTGGCCGAGGTGGGGAAGCGCGCACTAGAGGCCACCGTTGAGGGCTTGACCTTCGAGCCGGAGCCGGATCCTCGCTTCACGCTAATTCAGGCGTTGGCCAAAAATGATCGTGACGTCATGGCGGTCGAGATCGGCACCGAGCTCGGTGTCGACGAGGTCGTGCCGTGGGAGGCCGATCGGAGCATCGTTCGATGGCGCGGCGACCGAGCGACGAAGGCTGAGCGCAAGTGGCGCAACACCGTGATTGCGGCCACCAAGCAGGCGCGGAGGTCGCGTATACCGGCGCTCGGGACGGTCGCAGATCGCGCAGGTGTGGTCACTCGCATCGAGGCCGCCGACCTGGCCTTGGTGCTGCACGAGAGCGCGACGCAGCCGTTGTCCGCGATGGACGCCGGGTCGCTGCCCGCACGTGGTGAAGTCCTGCTGATTGTTGGCCCCGAGGGCGGCATTAGCCCAGACGAGTTAGATGCTTTTGTCGCCGCTGGTGCTCAATCGGTGCGCCTCGGCTCGACCGTGCTTCGCACTTCGACAGCGGGCTCAGCGGCCGTCGCCGTGCTCAGCTCGCTCCGCCGCTGGCGCGACTGACGGTAATACCCACAAGGCCATGGCCTCACCGGGCCTCTTGGGCGGCGAGAAGGATCTTCAGATGCCGAGTCTCGAACGCGGTCGGGGGTTGCCGGGGACACGACCGGGAAGACGGCTCACGGGAGCACGTGCGCGCTGTAGCCGCTTTTGGCGGGCGTGTCGCGGGTCCGGGGCAACGCTGCGTACGCTGCCGCCATGAGTGATTGCATTTTCTGCAAGATTGCCGTCGGCGAGATTCCAGCTGAGATCGTCCACCAAAGCGACTCGGTGGTGGCCTTCCGAGACACCAAGCCAGCCGCTGCGACCCACGTATTGGTCGTGCCTAAGGATCATCATGAGAGCGCCGCCGCTATGGCTGTTGTGGACGCTCAGGGTTTGGCCGACATGTTTGCGGTCGTCGGCGAAGTGGCCGCAGCAGAAGGGATCGCGGACGGCGGCTACCGTGTGCTGACGAACGTCGGTCACGACTCCGGGCAAGAGGTCGCGCATCTGCATCTGCACGTCGTGGGTGGGCAGCCGCTGGGGCCACTGCTGAGTAGGCAATAAAGCCGACACCGGTAGACTCCACGGCCTCATGACGCAGACTTCATCAACGGCACAGGATGTCGAGGCACCGACCCATACCGTCCAGATCCCCGCCGACGTCTCGATGCTTTCGCTGCTCGGCCCGCGCGATGAATTTTTACGCACGATCGAGCGCAGTTTCAGCCACGTTGACGTGCACGTTCGGGGCAACGAGTTCCACCTCAGCGGATCCTCGGGCGACTTGGCCCTGATCGAGCGTCTACTGGATGAGTTGCTCGACATCGTGGTCAAAGGTCACCCGCTGACTCGCGACGGCGTCGAGCGGGCCATCGCCATGTTGCGTCAGCAGACCAAGGACCGCCCTGCCGACGTGCTCACGATGAACATCGTCAGCAGCCGAGGCAAGACGATTAGGCCCAAAACTCTGAACCAAAAGCACTACGTGGACGCGATCGATGACCACACCGTTGTCTTCGGCATCGGACCGGCTGGCACCGGTAAGACCTACCTTGCGATGGCCAAAGCCGTTGCGGCGTTGCAGGCCAAGGAAGTCAATCGCATCATCCTGACGCGGCCGGCAGTCGAAGCAGGGGAGCGCCTTGGGTTTCTGCCCGGCAGCCTCAACGACAAGATCGACCCCTACCTGCGCCCCCTGTATGACGCTCTGCACGACATGGTGGACCCCGACTCGATCCCTCGGCTGATGGCCACCGGCATGGTCGAGGTGGCTCCCTTGGCGTACATGCGCGGCCGCACGCTAAACGACGCATTCATCATCTTGGACGAGGCACAGAACACGTCGGCCGAGCAGATGAAGATGTTCCTCACCCGCCTAGGGTTCGGCTCCAAAATGGTCGTTACCGGTGACGTCACTCAGGTCGACCTTCCCACTGGGACGACCTCGGGTCTGCGGGTGGTCGAGGGCATTTTGAGCGGCATCGAGGACGTGCACTTTGCCCACCTGACCAGAGTCGACGTCGTGCGGCATCGACTGGTCGGCGAAATCGTCGAGGCCTACGGCCGGTTTGATGCGCAAGCCGGTGGCGCGACGCGAGGGCAGCAGTGAGCATCGACGTCCTTAATGAAGCGGGGGAGGTTCCGTCGGCGGTCAGCGAGCAAGAGTTGCACGACCTGGCGTCATACGTGTTGGCCGAGCTCAAGGTCCACCCGCGAGCCGAGATGGCGATCACGCTGCTGACCGAAGAAGCGATGACCGCTTTGCACGTGCGTTGGATGGACCTCGAAGGTCCGACCGACGTCATGAGTTTCCCCATGGATGAGTTGCGCCCTGGGAGCGACGACGAGGCCAGCGTCGAAGGAGTGCTCGGCGATGTCGTCATCTGCCCCACCGTCGCACGTACGCAGGCTGCGGCGGCCGGTCACTCAGTGGCCGACGAGATGATGCTGCTGACCACCCACGGCATCCTCCACCTGCTCGGTTTCGACCACGCCGAAAGCGCGGAGGAGCAAGAGATGTTTGAGCTGCAGCGCACCCTGCTGCTGACCTATTTGGCAAAGCGCGGCCGAACCACGACGGCGGCTCCGGCCCCTCGCCTCGGCTCCACCTGATCGGGCTGGCTCACCGCTCATGACGTCACTGATTCTGGTCGCTCTCGCTTCCACGTTCATCGCTTTCTTGCTGGCCACCGCCGAGACAGCATTGCAGCGCATGTCGCGGGCCCGGATGGAACAACTTCGCGACGAACACCGCCGTGGCGCCTCCGCGCTAGCCAAGATCGTGGCCGACCCCTCGCCATACCTCGCTGTTGCTGCGTTTGGCCGGGTGACCGCAGAGGCGCTGACGGCGGTTGCTGTCGCTGTCGCGGTGGACACCCAGACCGACAATCATTGGCGGACCACGCTCATTGCGGTCGCGATCATGGTGCTGGTCTCGTTCGTGCTGACCGGCGTCTCACCCCGCACGCTGGGCCGCCAACATGTGGACACCGTGGCTCTGCTGGCCGCTCCCTTCGTGACTGCCCTGCGGTTGGTGCTTGGCCCGCTCTCGAAACTTTTGGTGGTGTTCGGCAACGCCGTGACCCCAGGGCGGGGGTATGCCGAGGGTCCGTTCGCCTCGGAGGCTGAGTTGCGCGACTTGGTCGATTTGGCGGGGGAGACCTCGGTGATCGAGGCCGGGGAGCAAGAGATGATCCATTCGATCTTCGAGCTCGGCGACACCGTGGCCCGGGAGGTCATGGTGCCGCGTCCCGACATGGTGACCATCCAACGGGATCGCACATTGCGCCAGGCGATGTCGTTGTTCCTGCGATCAGGATTCTCTCGAGTGCCGGTGATCGGCGACGGCAGCGACGACGTGCTGGGCCTGCTGTACTTCAAGGACGTGGCCCGACAGGTCAACGCGCGTGGTGTGCCTGCGGAGGCCGTCAAAGTGACCGAGGTGATGCGACCGGTCCATCGAGTGCCCGACAGCAAGCCGGTCGATGGGCTGTTGCGCGAGATGCAGCAACAGCGGCTGCATTTCGCCATGGTGATCGACGAGTACGGCGGCACCGCAGGACTGGTGACGATCGAAGACATCTTGGAAGAGATCGTCGGGGAGATCACCGACGAATATGACCGTGACGTGCTTGAAATCGCCTATCTGGAGGATGGCACCGTGCGGGTGCCGGCGTCGATGCCCGTCGATGACTTGGCCGACATGTTCGACACGACCATCGAGATTGAAGACGTCGACAGCGTTGGAGGTCTGCTAGCCGCGACGATTGGGATGGTGCCGATCGTCGGGTCGGCCATCGAAGTTGCCGGTTTGACGTTGACCGCTGAGCGGATGGCCGGGCGTCGTCGACGGGTGGCGACCGTGCTGGTGGCACCGGTTTTGTCCGAACCGGTGGATGATGAGGACGACGACGGCGCGACGTCTGCTGGCCGTTCCCACGAGAGGGAGCGCGAAGAGGGCCACGAGCACAAACGGCGCAAGAACCGATCAAGGAGCTCCACGTGAGTGAGACGAATAGCGGCGAGATTGCCTTTCGATCGGGTTTTGCTGCCCTAGTGGGGCGTCCGAACGCTGGAAAGTCAACGCTGACCAATGCCCTGGTGGGCCAGAAGGTCGCCATCACCTCAAGCAAGCCGCAGACCACCCGGCACGCGATCCGCGGCATACGCAATGCTGATGATTCTCAGCTCGTGTTGGTGGACACCCCCGGTTTGCACCGGCCGCGGTCCTTGCTGGGCCAGCGGCTCAACGACCTCGTCCGCGACACGCTGCTCGGAGTCGACGTCATCGGGTTCTGTTTGCCCGCCGATCAGCGGCCGGGCCCGGGGGACCAGTTCATCGCCAGTGACCTCAAAGAGCTGCAGCGGGCTAAGCAGGTGCCGGTCGTCGCGATCGCCACGAAGGCCGACGCGGTGGATCGTCAGCGACTTGCTGAGCACCTCATGGCTATTGACGGCCTGGCTGACTGGTCGGAGATCATTCCCTGCTCGGCGATTCGCGGCGACCAGGTCGACGAGGTGGCTGACGTGTTATCGAGTTATTTGCCGGCGTCCCCGGCGATGTATCCGCCCGACATGATCTCCGACGAGCCGCACATCGTGATGATCGCCGAGTTGGTGCGTGAGGCCGCCCTTGAAGGGGTGCGCGATGAACTGCCGCACTCTCTCGCGGTCGTGGTCGATGAAATCACCCCTCGACCGGATCGCCCGGAGCACGATCCGCTCACGGACGTGCGGGTCAACGTGTTCGTGGAGCGGTCGTCCCAGAAGGCCATCATCATCGGGCGCGGCGGTTCCCGGTTGCGTGATGTAGGCAGCACCGCTCGCGTCGGCATTGAGAAGTTGCTGGGCCACCGCGTTTACCTTGACCTGCACGTCAAGATTGCCAAAGACTGGCAGCGCGACCCCAAGCAGTTGCAGCGCCTCGGTTTTTAGGGGGAGCGGCTCCTAGCTCTCTGGGTCAGGCTGGCCAACGTGCTGGGTGAGCCATTCGTTGATAGGGGCCGCTTCGCGCCACAGATGTGTGATCCTGGTCATGGCCTCTCGGCTGAAGATCCAGTCGTGGTCCGGGCCGTACCCGCGGGAGACCGTCAGGCTCTTGTGCCGTAGTAGCTCGACCCGAGGATGAGCCTTGTCGAATCCGCGAGGGGCAGTCTTCAGCCCTGACCCACCCACCTCGGCGCCCTTCTTCCGCGTCGTGGCCACGATGGATTCCAACCGTTCGCCGCTGGTTTCGTCGTCGATGCCCACGTAGAACCGCTGCAATTGGTCGCGAGTCATCATGTAGATGCCGGAGGCGACGAAGAGGCCCTTAGCGCCGATCTGCACGTAGAAGACCGTGCACGACTCGTCGTTGTCGCCGATGGCGGCCGCAGCGTTAAGTTTGTAAGGCGACTTGTCTTTGCTGAACCGGACGTCTCGGTTGGGCCGAAACACCTTGCCGCTGTCGCCGAACTCGTCGCTGACCTCGGCAAGCAGGCGCTCAAGTGGCCCGCGGATGTGATCGTCATAGACGTCGCGGTGAGCGTCGAAGAAGTCGCGATTGTTGTTGGCTTCCACTTTCGTCAAGAACGAGATGGCTTGGTCGCCGAACCCCTCAAAGGGTGCGATCTGATCACTCATGGCGTGCGCTCCGGACGTTCGGTAGAAATGCGGGACGCTGCATACTCTCTCGCGTCACACCCTCCCCTAGTCAGGCTGGCCCCTGCGTGGTTAAGTGAGGCGTATGAAGAAACTCATCAATGACCCCGCCGATGTGGTCGACGAGGCCCTCCACGGAATGGCCCTGGCCCACCCTGATCACCTGCGTGTGGACCACGATCTGAAGATCGTTTTTCGCAAGGATGGACCACGTCAGGGCAAAGTTGGGCTGGTCTCTGGCGGGGGCTCCGGCCACGAGCCGATGCATGGCGGATTCGTCGGCACCGGAATGCTGGATGCGGCGTGCGCCGGGGAGATGTTTACCTCGCCGGTGCCTGACCAGATGATGGCCGCGACGAAGGCGGTCGACGGCGGTGCGGGGGTGTTGCACATCGTGAAGAACTACACCGGCGACGTCATGAACTTTGAGATGGCCGCCGAGTTGGCTGAGGCTGACGCGGGAACGGAAGTGAAGTCGGTCGTCACCGACGATGACGTCGCGGTGAAGGATTCGTTGTACACGGCCGGCCGGCGCGGGGTTGGTGTGACCGTGTTGATAGAAAAGTTGGTCGGGGCCGCAGCAGAAGACGGTGCCTCGTTGCAGGACTGCGCTGACCTGGCGACGTCGATCAACAACACGGGACGCTCGATGGGTATGGCGCTGACGTCGTGCACCGTTCCGGCTGCGGGCAAGCCCACCTTCGATATCGGCCACGACGAGATGGAGATCGGCGTCGGCATCCACGGTGAGCCCGGTCGCGAACGGATGAAGATTGCGTCCGCTCGCGAAATCGCCGCGATGCTCGTCGAGCCGGTGCTCGCCGACCTCAGCGCAGCCCAGGGCGATGGCGTGATCGCCTTCGTCAACGGGATGGGCGGCACGCCGCTGATCGAGCTCTACTTGATGTACAACGAGGTTGCGCAGATCTTGGACAAGTCGGGCATCACGGTGGCGCGCTCGTTGGTCGGCAACTACATGACCTCCCTCGATATGGCGGGTTGCTCGGTGACGCTGCTCAAGGCAGACGACAACCTGGTGCGCCTATGGGATGCGCCGGTCAACACCCCCGGCCTGCGCTGGGGCATCTGATGGCTGAGCTCGCGGCGTTTCAGTCGTGGATCGGTGACTTCGCTGCGGTCGTCAAGGACAACGAGGAGTACCTGACCGATCTGGATCGGGCCATCGGTGACGGCGATCACGGCACCAATATGGCTCGCGGCATGGCCAAGGTTGCGGCGTTGGCTGACGCGGAGCAGTTTCCTTCGATCGATACATACCTAAAGAAGGTCGGGATGACGTTGGTCAGCACCGTCGGTGGTGCATCGGGGCCGCTCTACGGAACTTTCTTCCTGCGCATGGCGGGTCCCCTGGCGGGCATCGAAAATGCTGACGCTTCCGAGGTTGGTGAGGCGCTGCGTGCAGGGGTCGAGGGTGTGGTGGCCCGCGGCAAGGCCGAACTGCAAGATAAGACGATGTATGACGCCTGGTCGCCCGCTCTTGCCGCATTCGACTCGACCTCAAGTGACGGTCTAGGTGCGGCCCTGGCTGCTGCTGCCCAAGCTGCTGCAGCCGGTCGCGACAGCACAAAAGACCTGATAGCACGCAAGGGCCGGGCAAGTTATCTCGGTGAGCGCAGCCAAGGACACATCGACCCAGGAGCGACCAGCACAACCATGCTGGTGGAGGCCGCCGCCCGCACGCTGGCGTGAAGATGCGTGGTGGCGTGACTGTGCGCTTCATCCTCACGAAGGACCTCTAGTGATCGGCATCGTGGTCGTCAGCCACAGCCAGGCATTGGCGCACGCTGCGGTGGGGATGGCGGCCGAGATGGTCAACACTGACCAACTGCCGCACATCGAAGTCGCGGCTGGGCTCGATGACGAGACGTTTGGTACAGACGCTGCAGCGATCTCCGAAGCCATCACCTCCAGTGACTCCACTGACGGGGTGCTGGTCTTGCTGGATCTGGGCAGTGCCATCTTGTCGGCCGAGATGGCGTTGGAGTTCGTAGACCCTGACGTTGCAGCACGGGTCGCCCTATCGAGTGCGCCGTTGGTTGAGGGTCTGGTTGCGGCTGTCGTCACCGCGTCCGGTGGCGCTGCGCTGGATGTCGTCAGGGCCGAAGCCGAACGTGGCCTCGCGGCGAAGCGCGAGCATTTGGATGGTGAGGCGGGCGATGATGCGGCCTCGTTGGTGCCTGGCTCTTCGGGCCCCGACTCGGCGGGACCCGACTCGCTGGGGTCGGATGCGCTAAGGCGAGAGCTGCTGGTCGATATACCGCACGGTTTGCACGCCCGACCCGCCGCGCGGTTTGTCGGGTGCGTCAATGGATTTGCTGACACCCGGGTCCGAGTTCGCAACCTGGATGGCTCGGACAAGGTCGCCGACGCAGGAAGTCTCAGTGCAGTGGCCTCGCTGGGGATCCAGCAAGGCCACCGGATCGAGGTGCAGGCTGCGGGGGAGCACGCCAACGACGTCTTAGATGCGCTGGCGGCGCTGGCGGAGACCAGTTTTGGCGATGGCGCGACCACGCCGGAAGCTCCAACGACGGCAGACAATGGCGACGAAGGCGCGGACCGTTCGCCCGCTGTTGAGTCAACGATGGGGTCTGGCCTGGAAGCGGCGATCGGGGTGGTGTGGCGCCCAGAGGTGGACGTCGATGCGGCCGACTACGAGCCATCGGGCGACAACGCTACCGAGGCTGAGCGGCTTAGCGAGGCGATTGCTTCCGCCTGCCGTGACCTCAAGGACCTGATCGCGACGACCCGCGCACATGTCGGTGCCGCTGAGGCGGAGATTTTTGAAGCACACGCGGCCTTGGTCCAGGACGTAGGCCTCGGTGGCCCCGCACGCCACGAGATGGAGCGCGGGGTACCGGCGGCGCTCGCGTGGCAGCGTGCCGGTGAGTTGGTGGCTGCCCAGTTCGATTCTCTCGACGATGACTATCAGCGCGAGAGGGCCCAAGACGTCCGCAGTGTGACCATGCGCGTACTGCGGCAGTTGATCGAGTCAGGAGCCGATGCCGAAGGCGGTGCCGGGGATGCCGAGGATGCGGGGGCGGAGTTGCGGATTCTGGTGGTGCAGGAATTAGACCCCGCAATGGCCGCAAGCCTCGATGCGGACCACGTCGGTGGGATCGTGACCATTGGTGGCGGGGCCACGGGGCACGGCGCGATCATCGCGTCGGCTCGCGGGGTGCCGGTGCTCACGGGGGTCCGTGAAGCCGCCGACGTTCCGGCTGGAGCGGTGCTTGCTTTCGATGCGCGTGAGCGCCGCGTTCTACTCGATCCGGATGAGGCTCAGCGGACTGACTTTACGCGGATGCTGCGGGATCGAGCGCGGGAGCAGCAGGTGGATCGTGCCGCTGCCGGACAGCCAGGGCAGACCCAGGACGGGGCACGCATCAGTGTGAAGGCCAACGTCACCAGCGTGTCGGAAGCGAGGCGAGCGGTGGAGTTGGGGGCTGAAGGGTCTGGCTTAGTGCGCACCGAGGTGATGTTTGGCGAATGGCGCAGCGTTCCTACGGTTCAAGAACAGGTGGCTGAGTTCACCGCAGTAGCGAAGGCCCTCGAAGGTGGGGTGATGACCATCCGCACCTGGGACATCGGCGCGGACAAGCCGTTGGCTTTCTGGAAGCAGGAGCCGGAGCAAAACCCGTTCCTCGGGGTCCGAGGGCTCCGGTCGTTCGCTTTCGATCCTGCGGTGTTGCTCGATCAACTCGAGGCCGTCTGCATTGTGGCCCGTGATCACCCGATGCGAGTCATGTTTCCGATGGTGGCCACGGTCGAGGAAGTCCAGTGGGCGCTGGAAAGGCTGGACGAAGCGGCGAGCCGCGTAGAGGGCGGACGGCCCGACTCTCTTGAGGTCGGCATCATGATCGAGGTTCCGGCGGCTGCGCTGCGGGCCGAAGTCATGTCGGTGCTGCTGGACTTCGTGAGCATCGGAACCAACGACCTCACCCAGTACACGCTCGCCGCCGAGCGAGGAAACGCTGGCGTTGAGTATCTCTTCGACCCATTCGACCCGGCGGTGTTGAGCCTGATCGCTTCTGTATGCCGAGATGTGGCCGAGGGTGTCAGCGTCGGGGTGTGTGGCGGCATGGCGAGTGACCCTGCTGCCGCGGCTTTGTTGGTCGGCCTAGGGGTGGACGACCTCAGCGCAACCCCCATCGCGGTGCCACGGGTTAAGGCAGCGTTGCGTCGGCATACCGCGATCAAACTTCAAGACCTAGCCACCCGAGCCTTGCGCTGCGATTCAGCCAGCGAAGTTCGCGACGTGCTGAAGGGGTTGATCTGGACCTAAGGCCAGGCTAGTTCGATCCCGAATAGCTATCGAACTCCCCGCGTCCGAAACTGGATGCTGATCCGCGACCCAGTCGCGACCGAAGTCTTCGGGACGCAGTGGTCCCAGGTGCGCTGACACGATCCACCCATCACGAGTAGGTCGCCATGTCCGAGCACCTGACGGACGGACGGTCCACCTCCGCGTGGTCGGAGCATCAGTGCGCGAGGCGCCCCGATGGAGATGATGGCGACCATCGTGTCTTGGGTGGCGCTCCGACCGAAGCGATCCCCATGCCACGCCACACTGTCTCGTCCGTCGCGATACAGACACATACCCACGGTTCGAAAGGGCTCCTGTAGCTCGTTTCGATAGTGCTCACTCAGACGCTCTCGTGCGTCGATCAAGACTGCGTCGGGAAGTGTCTCGCCCTCGTCGTAGTGCCGTAGTAACCGTGGAGTGTCCACGACCCGATCAAACATGTGGCGACGCTCTCCCCGCCACTGGACCCCGCCTGGACCGGAGAGTCGCAGACGGTCAAAGAGTTCATCGGAGCCCGTGACCCAGCCGTGGCGGACGTCGACCCATGCGCGCTGATCCAGGTACGTTCGCTGCATAGAGGAGCCCAGATCGCGTAGACCTACTTCGTCGATCTGATCCAAGAGACTGCCTTGCCAACCTGAACTCATGTCCCCAGCATAGAACATGCGTTCGATTCCTGGGTGTTTGTCCCAGGCGCGCCGGAACTCCGACCCGCGACAACGAGGAGGACAATGGAGGAATGCCCCTCTATCGAGACGCAGCCATTGTGCTGCGGACCCACAAGTTGGGCGAGGCAGATCGGATCATCACGATGCTGACGCGGGGGCGCGGCAAGGTGCGGGCGGTAGCCAAGGGGGTGCGGCGGACGAGGTCCAAGTTCGGCGCGCGGCTTGAGCCTGGAATGGTCGTGGACGTGCAGTGCTACGAGGGCCGAAACCTCGACACGGTGACGCAGGCCGAGGGGTTGGCGTCATACGGAGAGGCCATCTCGCACGACTACGACGCGTGGACAGCGGCCAACGCGATGCTCGAGCTCTGCGATCACCTGATCAGCGAGAACGAGGTCGCCCCACAACAGTTTGTGTTGCTCGCGGGCGGCTTGTCGTCCCTGGCGTCGGGGGAGCACGAGCCTCGGATGGCGCTCGACAGTTATCTCCTGCGCACCATGGCCATTGCCGGGTGGGCCGCAAGCTTCTATAACTGCGCGCGCTGCGGAGCGCCCGGCCCGCACCGCGGCTTCAACGTGCAAGTCGGTGGCGCGGTCTGCCCGGTATGCAGGCCGCCTGGGTCCTCGGCCCCCGCACCGGAGACGTTCATCTTGCTCGGCGAGCTGGCGACCGGCGACTGGGACGGTGCCGAGGCCAGCGCGCGCCAGCACCGCACCGAGGCGAGCGGGCTCGTGGCGGCATACCTGCAGTGGCACCTCGAGCGGGGCCTTCGGGCCCTTCGATACGTCGAGGCGGTTAGGCCCCCTCTGGCATGATCGCGCACATGGTCGGGCCTCGCGTTGCACCTCGAAAGCCGTTCGAGCACCCCAGCGGCGCTCAGCCTCCGAAACTTCTCCCGTCTGTGGTCCCTAAGCACGTCGCGATCGTCATGGACGGCAATGGCCGGTGGGCCAACGGGCAAGGACTGACCCGCGTCGAAGGCCACAAGGCCGGGGAGGCGTCCTTGCTCGACGTCATCGCGGGGGCCATCGACATCGGCGTGAAGTGCGTCTCGGCCTACGCTTTCTCCACCGAAAACTGGAAGCGCTCACCCGACGAGGTCCGCTTCCTGATGGGCTTCAACCGTGACGTCATTCATCGCCGCCGAGACGAAATGGACTCCTGGGGGGTGCGCGTCGTGTGGTCGGGGCGGCAACCGCGACTGTGGCGCTCGGTCATCAACGAACTTCGCGACGCCGAGGAACGCACCAAGAACAACAGCGTCATTACCCTCAACTTCTGCGTCAACTACGGAGGCCGCGCCGAAATCGCTGACGCCGTGCGCTCCATCGGGGCCGACGTCGCAGCCGGAAAACTGAACCCGTCGAAGATCGACGAGCGCACCATCGCTGGGCACCTCTATCACCCGGACGTGCCGGACGTGGACCTTTTCGTGCGCTCGTCGGGGGAGCAGCGCACCTCGAACTTCATGTTGTGGCAGAGCGCCTACGCCGAAATGGTCTTCCTCGACACGTTGTGGCCCGACTTTGACCGCCGCGACCTCTGGCGGGCCGTCGAGATGTATGTCGACCGCGACCGGCGCTACGGCGGGGCCATCGACCGCTCAGCCTCGAAAAGCTAGGCCGTCGAGCTAGCAGGCACCCAGCCGGGGTCGATCACGTCGCGAAGGCCGCGGCAAACGGTATCGAGCCAGGCGTTGACGGACTCCCCAGCGATGACGGTGTCGGGATAGCGACACCGCAGATGCAACCCTGTCGCATTAACCACGAACCAGATCATCACCCCGTCGGTTTCTATCACCGCCGACACGTGCTGCGGCTGCGCGACCGGGTCGACGCTGACCGGCAGCCGCCGATTATCCAGCCAGGAAATGGCAAACATCCCCGGCCCTGCAGGCATCCCGCCGTATGCCGACATGATGGGGGCCAAGGGATAGGAACCCAGGCCGATGGCTTCCTTGATGGCCGCCGCACACGCCGCCGGGGCCGGGTCAGACGACTCGATCACCGCATTGGTGATGAACCACCCCACGCTGGAATGCCACCGCTCCTGGTGACGACTGTGGACCGGCAGCACCGCTCGCAGCGGCTGGCCCGACATGACCCGCTCGACCTGGGTCAGCACCGAGACCGCAGCGGTGAACATGCGCATCCCGTGCTCAGCGACGACTTCCTCGAAGCGCGCCAGCTCAGCGGCGTCAAACAGGTCACGCACCTGCACGACCTCGGGCTGCCGCGTCCTGACATCACCGAGGGGCAGCGCGAAGGTAGGCATCACACCGCCACCTGCGTTGATGATCTCCGCCCACCGCGACCGCACCTCAGTCGGCGCTGGCTGCATGGCCTCCAGCGCCGCAGTGTGCGCGGCGAATGGCTCGACCGGGTCCGTCGATGCTCCAGGAACACGACCCGCCGCGAGGTCAGCGAGGCAGCCCAGCATGTCGCGAACCAACACCATCAGTGACCACGCGTCGACGTGGGCGTGATCCAGACCGATGACAACCCTTGGCGCGTCGCCCTCGAGGCCAGCGACCACCAGACGGTGAGCAGGGCGAGAGAGCGATCGGCACTCGCGGTCGAAGATCTGACGAACTACTTCGTCGGCGGGGAGTAGAGCAGCTTCGTGGTTGCTCCATTGGCCGCTCTCGATGTTGACTTCGTGCAAGCCGAGTTGATCCCCGCGGATGGTGAACACCGTGCGCAACGTTCCGTGCCGGGCGATCGTCGAATGCCAGGCTTGCGCCAGGTGCTCAGTCGTGGTGCCTACCGGGATGGCGAAGGCAACGGCCATCCACGACCCGGGTCGCTGACCTGTGCTGACGTGTCGGCGTTGGTCAAACGAGATCGGGACTGTGCCCCTGGAAGGGCCCGCCTGAACGCCATAACTCAGGAGCGAGCCGGCCGGAAGGGCGAGGTGCTTGATGCTGGTCAGGCGCATGAAGCCGTACTGTATGGCCTTCGCGCCGTTACCGGAGGAGGACGATTGCCGACCCTGACCGTCAAGCGCGCCACCTTGGCCTACGACGTTTCCGGCGACGGCCCGAAGGTCATTCAACTGCACGGCTTGACATCCAGCCGCGCGCGCGACGCCAGCCTCGGGTTAGACCTCTCGAATGCTGCTGTTGGGTACCGAGTGATTCGGTATGACGCTCGCGGCCACGGAGAATCCACCGGAGACACCGACCCGCGCTCGTACAGTTGGTGGCACTTAGCGAAGGACCTCTTGGCGCTGCTCGATGTCGAGTCCCCGAACGCCCCAGTGCATGGTGTGGGGCAGTCGATGGGCTCAGGCACCTTGCTGCACGCGGCCTTGGTGCGGCCGGAGCAGTTTGCGAGTTTGGTGCTCGGCATACCCCCGACTGCGTGGCAGTCGAGGATCGCCCAGCGCGCCGTCTATCGTGCCAACGCCGACACTGTCGAGCGCCATGGCATCGAGCCACTGCTGCGCGCGGACCGGATCTGCGCACGACCGCCTGCTGCGGGCGACCATGAAGTGCTGCCACCCGCCGTGTCCACCGATCTGCTGCCCACGGTTTTTCGCGGGGCGGCCTTGGCTGATCTGCCATCGGCGGCCGAGCTCGCGACCATTGACATCCCGACTTTGATTCTGGGGTGGGTCGATGACCCTGCGCACCCGCTCAGCACGGCGTATTGGCTGCACGAGGTGCTGCCCGACAGCCAACTCGTGGTGGCCAAGACTCCCGAAGACGTCGTGACGTGGCCGCGCCTCGTCGCCAACCACATCGCGGACCTGAAGGTTTTTTCCTAGGTCTAAAGGGAAGGGGGTTCGATAACGACCCGGATCAGATCCGCGGAAGGGCCACTCATGGGTAACCGCGGGCTCGCTGCGGCACTCGCGGCAACGTTTCTCGCCGGATGCTCGTCGGCAAATGCTGATTGGGTAGAGGTCGATGACGGTCCGACATGGACCGCGGGGCTGACCACATAGGGGTTCGGAGGGGCCACCTCGTAGGTGGCAGGGGGCTGGCTGACAAAGACGGCTGCCTCATCGTCCGCCACCGGCAAAGCACTGCTCTCGGCATACCCTGAGGGGCGTCCTGTTGAGAATAGTTGTCAAAACCAGTCTCAGCGAGGGATGATCTGGGTGACCGCGATGCCGACGACCAGCAACAGAACCGCGCATCGCATGACCCGCTCGGCGAGGCTGAGGTGCGGCCAGGTCAAAAACAGCAGCCAACTCAGGAAGAGCAGTGGCAGCGCGAGCAACACTGTCCCAAGGACCCCGCCCACAAAGATGCCCGTCAGCATCAGGGCGAGCATCACCAAGAAGGGCACCGGCGCGGGGACCCGGGCGAGAGCGGTTACCGCCGGAGTGCTGGCCTTCTCGATACGTGTCCGTATGCCACTGGGCTTGGGCCCCTGGTCGGGGTGGGCGGCAGAGGGCTGAGGGTAAGCAGGCACGATGGCAGCCTAATCCGAACCGCGCTTTAGGATGGCGCGCATGGCAGCCCCCACCACCGTTGAAAGCGTCGTTAGCCTCTGCAAGCGCAGGGGTTTTGTCTTCCCCTGTGGTGAGATCTACGGCGGTACGCGGTCTGCGTGGGATTACGGTCCGCTCGGGGTGGCCCTCAAAGACAACATTAAGCGTCAGTGGTGGCGGGCGATGGTGCAAACCCGTGACGACGTCGTGGGTCTGGACTCCTCCGTCATCTTGCCGCGTCAGACCTGGGTGGCCTCAGGTCACGTCGGCGAATTCTCGGACCCCCTCACGGAGTGCCTCAGCTGCCACAAGCGTTTTCGCCTGGACCACATGCAGGAGGCGATCGCAGAGAAGGCCGCAAAGAAGGGCAAAGAGATTGACCCCGACGATGTCGACATCGCCGATCTCAACTGCCCGAACTGTGGCACCAAGGGTGAGTGGACCGCCCCGCGCGAGTTCAACATGATGCTCAAGACCTACCTTGGGGTGCTGGAGGACGAGTCCGGGCTGCATTACCTGCGGCCCGAGACCGCGCAAGGGATCTTCATCAACTTTGCGAACGTGCTGACCGCTACCCGCAAGAAGCCGCCGTTCGGGATCGCGCAGACCGGCAAGAGCTTCCGCAACGAGATCACCCCGGGCAACTTCATCTTCCGCACGCGCGAGTTCGAGCAGATGGAGATGGAGTTCTTCGTTGAGCCCGCCAGCGCCACGCAATGGCACGATTACTGGATTGGCGAGCGGATGGGCTGGTACGTCGGCCTCGGCGTCAACCCTGACAACCTGCGGATCTACGAGCACCCCGCGGAGAAACTCTCGCACTACTCCGATCGCACCGTCGACATCGAGTACCGCTTCAAGTTCGCGGGCACCGAATGGGGTGAACTCGAAGGCATCGCCAACCGCACAGACTTCGACCTGAAGACGCACTCGTCTCACTCGGGCACCGACCTGACCTACTTCGACCAAGCCTCGGGCGAGCGCTACACGCCTTATGTGATCGAGCCTGCAGCCGGTTTGTCGCGCTCG